>NZ_JBFRXP010000015.1:0-61719 GCF_041146875.1 Acidithiobacillus sp. IBUN Pt1247-S3
CACCTTCTGGGTGAAGCTCTCGATAAGCTTATTCTACCAGAAAGGCTTGCAGATCGGGGCCTTATCTATCTATCTCTTAGCAGCAATCGCGGATTTAGGGAACTAGTCGCCCCTAAAGTATTCATTTTACGTCTACGCGAGGCTATAGCGGCCAATTCGGGGATGGCGCGCCATCCCCGAACACCGACGCGGTGACAGCCACGGCCATGGGGCTGAGGGTCCATTCCAAGAGCCAGCGTAGGGCGCAAAAAATAGGGGACAAAAAGGGATACCCTTCTGGGCGATCATCCGCAGCAGCCAGCGGATGTTGTAGCCCGCGGCGCAGAGGACGGCGTGCAGGCAATCGCCCAGGGATCCCTTAAGAGGGCAGCGGTCCATCCGGTGATCCGCTTTGAGGTGCCCGATGAGGGGTTCAATGGCTTGTCGGCGGCGTAGCGCGCGTTTCTCCTGGGGGGTGATCCTTCGGGCTTTACCCCGGTGGATGATGCGCAACTCGGGATTGTCGGCATCGACGCCCCGGTAGCCCATAGCCGATTCACCTGCCGCACGCTGAGGCCTAAGCGCTCTGCCACTTCCCGCAGCCGCAGCTGCTTGCTCAACAGCAATTGCAGCAGCCCTACACGATCTACTTCTCGATGACTCATCGTTATGCACGCCTTCGTCATCCTCATCCCCCCTCCGCCAGTCGAAGGGGACATTCTAGAATGGGACAAAGGGGACATTACTGCTTGGGGCTAACAGGCGACATGGGCCGAGACCTACCCGTGCAAGCCCCTGTTACGTTATGCCGCGGCGTGGCTGACGGGACTGGAGGCCAGGTGCAAGGGCATCAAGGAAGATTCGGCCAGGGCCACGGTGATGTACTCCTCACCCACCAGGAACTCCACCTCAAAGAATCCCGGATCAAGGATTTCCACGATGGTGCCCAACTGCCCCTTGAGCAGTTGTTCCTTGGGGCTGGGCTCCAGCAGAACGACAGGATCTAGCAGTTTCATCACAAGGCGGTGAGGTTACTTATTCAGGCCACCAGTCAGCCAAAATTTGAGCGTCTATATGCCAAGGGCAGGTGTCAGGGAACGTCGACAATGGAAGCCCTGTCTCTTCCGCTGCTTCGTCTATCGCGCTTGTCCATGTTTCGGGCAGTGAGTAGCGCAGAAAGTTGTCGAGACTCGGAGAGTCCTTGAGGATAAGAGCTATCTGCTTTCGTTGCTCTTTGATGGTCTGGGACCAGCTCTGCGAACGCCTTTCCGGCTGCGACTGCCATTTGGCAAGGTGCATAAGCAGTTTTTCCAGGCGATGGATGATTTCGCGGCGATCCCTCTTACCCATGGATTCTAATTCCTCTGCGACGTTGTTCCAGTCCATCCAGTCCGGCTTATGACGGCGTAAAAGGTCTGCCTGCTCCATGGTCCATACATAGAAGTCCTGATCGTACAGATTGACGGGAGTTTCGAGCTTTATTGCTGTTCCCATGGTCACGCCTCCTGTTAGGCATGCTTGATGGTGTAAAGTATAAGGCATGGCCCTAAAAGAGCAAAGAATCAGAAATTTGCCCCTACCGGCGCGCGCCGTGATGCTCGTGCTGGATCTGGTAGAGCGCCAACAGCTCGCTGCGCACCACATTCAGCTCCATATCGAGTCGCCCCTGAAATATCCATTTTGCGTCTACGCGAGGCTATAGCGGCCAGTTCGGGGTAGCGCGTCATCGCCGGACACCGACGCGGTGACGGCCACGGCCACGGAGCTGAAGGTCCATTCCAACAGCCAGTGTAGGGCGCAGAAAATGGCGGACAAAAAGGGAATGCCCTTCTGGGCGATCATCCGCAGCAGCCAGCGGATGTTGTAGCCTGCGGCGCAGAGGACGGCGTGCAGGCAATCGCCCAGGGATCCCTTAAGGGGGCGGCGGTCCATCCGGTGATCGGTTTTGAGGTGGCCGATGAGGGGTTCAATGGCTTGTCGGCGGCGTAGCGCGTGTTTCTCTTGGGGGGTGATCCTTCGGGCTTTGCCCCGGTGGATGATGCGTACGTCGGGATTGTCGGCATCGACGCCCCGGTAGCCCAGGTCGACAAAGACCCGCTCCGGCTGGATCCCCTGGTCCTGCATCAGGATCGTGGTCTGGTCGAGTTGCTCGTGGAGGGTGTGGCCATCGTAGGGGTTGCCCGGAAAGGCGCGGGCACCGACGATCAAGGTGCCCTGGTGGGTACTGGCAATGCTCACCTTGACCCCGAACTCATAGGGTTGCCGGGCCTTGCCCTTGTTGATGCATTCCACCTCGGGGGCGTGCCAGGCATACAGCTTAGGCTGCCCAGGGATCCTTTTGCGCTGGGCACTTTGGGCCTGGATACGGGCGGCCTTGTCCAGGGTTTCGGACAGGGCCTGCCGTACCGCCATGCCCAGGGCGTTGGCCTTGCGCTCCAACTCCCGGCACAAACGGCCCACAATGGTGTGTTGTCGCTTGATGCTGCGCCGCATGCGCTTGAACTGTCGGGCGTGGGCATAGCGACCCGCCTGAAAGGCGAAAGAAATCTTCGGTGGCAGAGCAGGAGGCGGTCATGGCAAAACTCCCAGAAATCTGCGCCCAGAGGCGGAACACTGGGAGGAATCATACCACAGATAGGGCGTATTCAACAGCATTATCATGGAGTTGGGATAAAATCAGGGGCGACAAACTACAAGACAAAACACAAAAACCCCAATATGCCCATCAGGCAGCCTTAATGGTCCTGAATATAATAAATTTCTCCAGCTCCACGGCCATCGTGAATCAACTTTCGAACCTATATTATGCCAAGGCTGCTTTTAAGACCGAGTATTTTTATCCCCCTCCATTCCGTCAGGAATGATGCCATGCTTTTCCACATTGTCATCCGTCGGTTCCATACCATCTGGGATTAGAGCATCGTCCGTTTCCCGCTCTGCCTCCATACCATCTGGTGTTAACCCTCGCTTTGCCGCCTTGTGGTCAGATCGTTCCATCCCATCAGGAACTATGCCGTGCCTCGCCAGATCGTCATCCGACGCTTCCATACCGTCTGGTGTTAATCCTCGCTTCGCCGTCTTTGGATCAGATTTTTCCATTCCATCATCAACTGATTTTGTCATTTTCCCAACCTCCAATATAAACGCACAGAACGTAATTTGTCCTAGACAGTGCTGTTGTTGCGTATTCAACAATTTTGGCAATTCCGGTAAAGAAACCCGATTTTAGCTATGCTAGAAAATTGTGATCCTGGAAAATTGCCAGGATCACTTTTCTCTGTGGCTGATTCACGTTTTTACTACGTGAGGTCACGCCTTCTTTGCCAGACTTCCCACCGGCAATATCGCTTTACCCATGACGGGATTGATCACGTGCACAGCCGCCAAGTAGAAGCCGATCACGGCAACAATCATGAACAATAATCCTGCCACAGCATCAATGCTAATAGCCATCAGTACAAATGCCGCACAGAGTATGCCAAAAAGCAGTACCAAGCCGATGTTTGCACGCAGCGAAGCGATGAAGAAGATCAAGGTGATCAACGCCATCAACCAAAACCAAATCTCCAGAAACTGTGGCGCACTCTTCATCGCAAGCGCAAGACCACCGGTCGAGCCCATAATGGCGAAACTCAAAAAGAATGAACCATAGGTGAAAAACACCGTCGCAATATAAGAGTTTGGCATCTGGAAGGTATACGCACCCGCGACATACATCTCAGCAGCACCAAAGCCAAAACTCAGCGCCAGTAGGGCACCCAAACCGTCCATGGGAACCAGCCCATAAAACATCGCACCAATGATGAACAACGGGACTGCGAAACCAAACAGACCGATGGCAATAGGATCTTTCATGTATATACCCCTTTTTTCCGTCGCAACAAATGGTTTAAACAAACCTTACGCGAGACCCGAACAACAACATGCAATACACCAGCTTGTTGTCAGCCTCCTGCCGGTTCATTAGCTGTATCTAACCAGCAGCGGAAGAAAGCAATCCTCATGCCACGACCGATCGCAGAAAATTCTATGATAACGACAAAGTTATGCTTTTAAATAAGCTTACAATAGCCAAGAAAATGCGGCTAATTTTTACGATTTTACAAAAATATAGAAAAATAGTTTATCGTACAAAATTGTCTTAAACGACGCATGAGTATGACACAACATGACACCGTCATGTGCCATACAGGTGCAACATGACGCATTACAAGATTGACGAATATAAAGCTCAGACTTGTTGTAGCCACCGATATACAGTGCGTTCACTAACACCCAGATGTTCCGCTACTTGCCGACGATTGCCATGAAAGGTACCCAACAATTCAGGCAGATTGTTGGGGCGCCCTCTCTTGTCTAGTGACGCTGACGATCGCACTGTTAGCGGCTGAATTTGGGGAGGCAGCGCGGCGGGTGACGTTTCCAGAAAATAGATGTGCTCAGGCATGACCAATGGTCCATCGGCCAACGCCACAGCTTTCTGCAAGATATTCTTTAGTTCACGCACGTTGCCCGGAAAATTGTAGGCACAGAGGCGGCGCTCAGCCGCCGCTGCCAACTGCCACTGACCTCCCCAATCCCGCCCAATGCGTTCAAGCAGGACGCGGGCAATGCCAGGGATATCCTCGCGCCGCTCGCGCAGGGGCGGGAGGTCGATACTAATCGCAGCAAGACGGTAATACAGATCTTCGCGGAAGGTTCTACCCGCAACCATGTCACGCAAGCTACGGTTACTCGCCGCGATAATGCGAACATTCGCATGCAGTAAATCTGCACCACCTAAACGCCGAAAGGCCCCGGTTTCTAGCACACGCAGGAGCTTGGCCTGCACCGGCAAAGGTAACTCACCAACCTCGTCCAGAAATAACGTACCGCCATCAGCGCTCTCATACAGGCCTATTTTTCTACCGATACAACCGGTGTAGGCTCCCCGCTCGTGTCCGAAAAACTCGCTTTCGAAAAGATGCTCGGGCAAGGTAGTACAATCAATGGTAATCAAGGGCTTTTCAGCACGCGCGGAGAGTTGATGCAAAGCGCTAGCCGCAAGCTCCTTTCCTACACCACTCTCACCCCAAAGCAAGATGCTGGCGTCTGTGCGTGCTGCCATCTCAATGTGATGGAGACACTGCAGAAACGCGGGGGAGCGCCCCACCATGCGCATATCGTTGCAGGTGATGTCGCTTTGCTCGCGCGGCACGTGGATGATCTCTTCTGCCAAAAAATTTTGGCCGCGCAGATCGCGCAATACGTGCCCGCGAATGCGCACATGCTCCGCGTTACCCAGCGGATCATAGTGAACATGACGCACCTCGTGCGGCTCACCACTATGGAACACCGCTTGGTGCGGGCAGTCCTCGCCATTTTCATGGCAAGGCACATCGGAGTGATGGGAGACTTGGTGGCAACGGCGACCGACCAAGTCAGCCGCCGTAACACCATAGCACTCCCGATACGCGCGGTTTGCGGCCACGATACGATATTCTTCGTCGATGACCACCATCGGATGCTGCTGCAAATCCACAGCAGACTGCACATCAAGTGCTTCCAATACTTTACCTGGCGCGGCCTTTTCCAATGAGCTTCTCCGCTTGTCAACTAATGAGACAAAAAACTACGAAAAACTCAGCTTATGAGCTGATAATCATAGTTCATCTTAAGACGATTTCGGAACAAAAGCCAAACAATAGCCCATCGGGCTAATCTTACCGGCAACCACTTGGCAGGTCCCCAATGCTTTGGGTGTGGACCCCGGTAGGAAGTGTTGGCATATCGAGCAATGATCCTGTTGATACGGATGACTTTGATACTGCACAGATGCCTTGCTTTCTTTACCGCCCTCTCCAGCAAAGGCAAACTCGGTGCCCAAAATGGGCAGTGCGGCCCCGGCACCAACGAGGGCCGCCATTTCTTTCAGCCACTGACGACGACTTTTCTGTTCCTGCATTGTTGCATCTCCTATGTTATCGGTACCCGTTAGTAATACGCAGAGCCAAGAATTTTGGATGCACGAAAAAAGACCCGGATCGCCTGACTTGGCAATTCGGGCCAACTACCTGGTGAAGAGGAGGAGGTAGGTAAGATTTACAATATATGCTTATTTTCTTTTTTTACCCGAGCGGGCCGTTAGCGGTAACGATTTGCGGCTCCAAAGATGCCAAGATAGCAAGCAGGTAGTTCTGCGCACCAATGGGAATACGATGGGTATCCATAGCGTCAATCATGTCTTGAGAAAGATAATTGAATGCCGCCGTGGTAACTTGCAGCCCTCGGTGGGCATCTGTCATGCTGGGACCAGTGTACTTACAAGGCCCGCCAACGGCCATGCAGACCTGATTGACCAGCGCGTACTTCAAGGCCGGAATGTTGGTGTGAGCAAAGTAGTAGTTGATGTGTGGGTCATTTGCCACATTGCCCACAAAAGTGTTGATGAGCGCGGTAACACCAGCCTTGCCACCAAACTGATCATAGTAGCTATCGGCATTGGCGGTGCCCCAGCCAGCGAAGGAGAGGGCACAGATACTCGCACCGATGATTGCGCCTTTGCGCAGCGATGCAGACAACTTGTTGTTCATGAGAACCTCCTAAAATTGGCTCAGAAACTGGTGGTCATAGACAGGTACAGACCACTCTGATTCTTCATCGTGGCGATGGTACCCAAATCCACGTAGGCGGCGGTCAGAGACAGTTGCTTGTAGGGGAACCAAGCCACATACACGTCCTTCCAGGCGCTGGTTTTGGAGACGGCATTACCCAGCGTACTGAAGTTTCCCGCACCGCTGGATGGAGCAATCAACTGATTCTGAGGCATGGCGCGATACTCACCACCCAAGACCACATGCCGATTGAGGAAGACGCCTACTGAGGCTGCCGGCAATACCTTGTAACCCATGCCATTTACCCCACCAAAGCCTAACAAACCTTGCTGATTGGCATTGGTCACGTCAATATTGACGTCAGCCAGCGTGGTGAGACCGAAGATACCGTGAAGCCAGACCTTGGTAGCCGACACGTAGTACGACATCGCGTTACGGGTAACGTGCAGCGTGTCTGCCAGATTTTTTGGCATCTCATTATGATGATAGTCAATACCCACAGAAACCTGTGGTTCCCACCAATTTTGATCATAGACGATGTTGCCAAACAGACGTACCTTCATGCCTATGATATCTTGATTCAATTGGTAGTTGCTGCCGAAAAATGACGGACCACTCAAACCCAAAGCGCTGGATACTGACGTTGACCCGTAGCCAGGCGCATGACCTCCAGTAGCGACATCAAGAATACGGTTATCCAAAATATCACCAGTATTCCCCAAACTAAAACTCTGCCGCGCATAGGAAAGCTCAATACGGTTGAACAGCCCGACGGACGCACCATAGGCATCCATATTATAGTTATTGAGTAGTACATGAGAGTAGAAGGCCGTGGCACCAATCTGTTGATTGGTCCCATAACCAGAGATGACCGCCCACGGGTTGATACCGCCACCAGCGGCACCATCTACTGCGGTCACCGCCCCGGTACCCAGGATACGCCCCATTCCAAACAAACAGGCTTGACCAATGGCGGCGGAGGCGACCAGTGGACTGGCAGCCAATGCCGCACCGACCGCGCAAGCGATCCAGCGTTTACGACAAGGTAGCGTGTTTTTCATTTTGGTACTCCTCCTGATTTCAGTCGAGATACAGCAAAATTAAATATGCACAATTGATGCCATGTGAATAATGCTTATTAACAACTCATCAACAGCATGATTTACAATAGAATTTTAAAATCAGAGACGTCTGGATAAAACAATGACATGCAGCTAATGTCATGACATTTTCTGACAAGGCCTGTCAGGAATGGATGAATTATTCCTACAGCATGACACAATCATGACAATGTCATGACCATACCCTATGAATCAAAGAGAATAAATCACAGAGACAAAAATTATTCTATTATTTTCCTCAACAAATCATGACAATAGACATATATTAGAATTATTACACATAATAATTTATTGAGTGGCATAAGAACTGCTACCCAGTTCCCGTCAATTACAACGAGGAGTCTTTATATGGCGGGCATGTTTATCATTTGTCTCAACGGCGACCGGGAGCACTTACAGTTTGCGGCGATGGCTGCGTCCGTAGCTGCCGTTTCTGGCACGGACGTTCAGGTGTTTTTGTCTATGAATGCATTCCCCCACTTCATCAAAGGGCATAGCAAGGAAGCGCCCACCTCTGGCGTATTAGGGAAGAAGATGGAAGAACACAATGTACCCGCGTTCTTTCAAATTTTTGAACAGGCGGTAGAACTTGGCGATGCCAAGATCTGGGCATGCTCGATGGCCATGGATGTAATGGGTGTAAAAGAGGGGGATCTGGAGCCTATTGTTGCCGGAGCGATGGGTCTGACCAAATTTTTTAGTGACGCAGAAGGTTGCCAGTTACTTACCTTCTGATAGACAAAGTAGTTTATTTGGGCGATGAAAAATGCAAGGAGAAAACATGGCAGAACGTACGGTTGATGCACGCGGCAGTTTTTGTCCGGGGCCATTGATGGAATTGATTTCCAACATGAAAAGCATGCAGGTAGGAGACACTCTGGAATTGCTCTCTACTGATGAAGGCTCCGCCAAAGACGTGCCCGAGTGGGTGCACAAAGTCGGTCATGAAATGGTAGACACGGATAAGGATGGGGAAGGCATTTGGCACATCAGGGTGCGCAAGGCCAAGTAAATAGGAAGGTAACCGAGCAAAAAAGGAGTGACACATGAGAATTTTAGTTATTGGTGGCGGTATGGGCGGTACCATTTTTGCCAATCATCTGGCACGTCGTATTCATCACGAACTCAAAACCGGCAAGGCACGTATCACCATGCTCTCGGCATCGCACGAACACGTGTATCAGCCTGGCTGGTTGTATGTAGCAATGGGACGTGCCACTCCCGATGAATTGGTGCGCGAGCAAGAGAGTCTGTTGGAACCCGGTATCGAATTCCACGTCGATCCCGTAGAAGAATTTCATCTAGCGCACAATCATGTGAAGTGCAAAAGCGGTAAGGTGCACGAATATGATCTGATTGTGATTTCCACCGGATCGCGACCAATGCCAGAAAATATCCCTGGTCTCAAGGAAAACTCCGTCAACTGTTACACGGCGGAAAACGCCGTCGAATACTATAAGCAACTCTCGGAGTTCAAGGGCGGTCGCATCGTCATTACCGTGGGTCTGCCGCACAAATGCCCGATGATTCCGCTGGAAGTCACCTTCGCCATGTATGACTTCATCAAGGATCGCGGCCTGCTCGACAAGACCGAGTTCTACTACACCTATCCCATCGGTCGAGTGCACAGTTTGGAGAATGTCGCCAAATGGGCAGCACCGGAGTTTGATGCCAAGGGAATCAAGTACGAAACCCTGTTCAACATGAAAGAGGTTGATGGCAAGAACGCGGCTGTACTCAGCGAGGAAGGTGGAGAAGTCAAATATGACCTGCTGGTTGCCGTACCGCCACACAAGGGCCAGGAAGTCGTCGAAAAGAACGGCTTGGGTGAGAACGGCTGGATTCCAACCAACCGACATTCCCTGCACATGGAAGGCGAACATGGCAAGAATGTCATCGTTCTCGGTGACACCACTAATCTGCCCATCTCCAAGGCCGGTTCTACTGCCCACTTCGAGGCCGAAACCGCAGCCGAGAACGTGGCTGCCGTGGTCAAGATGGGTCGCCCGGTGAAAAGTTACGATGGCAAGGTTTTCTGCTTTATTGAAGCGGGCAAGGATCGCGCCACCTACGCCATGTTCAACTACCAAAACCCGCCCCAGCCCAAGGCCCCCACGGGTGCCGTGCATGCCTTCAAGATGGCCTACAACAAGCTCTATTGGGCGACCGCGCGCGGCCTGCTCTAAGGGAGGTGGAAGATGGCAGCCGTATTGGATACCTCGCAAGAGGATGAACTGCAACAGGCGCAGGAAGCGTTGGTGCATCTGGTCCGCAACGGTGATCTGGAGCGGATCGTGCACCTGGCGCGGATGATGGGTGCCGCCGGTGATGCCATGACCGACGACATGGTCGGGCGCATGGCAGAGGTGGCCAGCGATGGACTCGATCTGCTGGATCGGGTCAACCGGGCAGAGGTGGGTAAAGCTCTGCCCGCTATCTCCGCACTGGTACACAACGGCGATCTCGACCGCATCGTACACCTGGCCCGCATGATGGGTGCGGCTGGCGATGCCATGAGCGACGACATGGTCGGTCGCATGGCGGAAATTGCCAGTGACGGACTCGATCTGCTGGACCGCGTAAACCGGGCAGAATTGGCGAAGGCATTACCTGGGATCTCCGCAATGGTGCACAACGGCGATCTCGATCGCATCGTGCAACTCACCCGCATGTTGGGGGCCGCTGGCGATTCCATGAGCGACGACATGGTCACTCGTCTTTCCAGCCTGGCAGCGGACGCCATGTGTCTGGTCGATCGCGCCGTGCGCACCGGGGTCATGGATCGGGTATTGCGGGTGGTGGAGCAGATGGATGAACAACACATCCTTACAGACTTCCTCCACTGCCTTGCCGGTGCCACGGAAGAGGCCGCAAAGGCCCCTGCTCCCAAGGGCGGCGTCGGCGGACTTTGGGATCTGATGAAAAAGCCAGAGACCCAGCAGACCATCCAGTTTTTGATGCTGGTCGGCAAGCATTTCCGTTCTTGCCGATTGAAGCACTAAGCTTTTACTCGCCCCGCTTGAGGCCCCCATACGGGGCCTTTTTTATTTCTTTTTCTGATAGTTCTTGCGTCGAAAGAGGTCAGTCTTGCGCGAAACCAGGCGGTCCAGAAAGAGCAGGCCATCGAGATGATCCATCTCGTGTTGCACCGCACGCGCCTCAAAGCCCTCGCACTCGTAGACGCGCTCGCGACCCTCGCCATCCTGGGCTTGCAGCTGCACCCGCTCGGCGCGGATGACGTTGCCGGTAAAGTCCGGCACCGACATGCAGCCCTCGCGCCCTACCGCCATGCCTTCCCACCCGACCAGCTCTGGGTTGATCAAGACCATTAGGCCGTGACAATCGTCGCCAAGCTTGGGGCGCACATCGACGATAACAATGCGCTGCAAGCGATTGACCTGGGGCGCGGCAATACCCACACCGCCAGGACCGGCGTACATGGTCTCTGTCAAATCCGCCACAAAGCTACGCAGTTCGTCGTCGAACTCCGTCACTGGCAATGCCGGACGCGCCAGTCGCGGATCGGGATAGGTGAGGATGGGAAGCAGCGCCATCAGAGCAATGCCGTATCGATGGCATGCACGCTGATTTCGACCCCCTGCTCCGCCTTCAGCGGCTCAAGAATCTGGCGCACCTGCTCTAGGCCCTGGGGTGCCGAGCCCTGGATGATCATCACGTAGATCGGGCGTTCCGGGTTACCGGATTTTTCGCTTTCCAGATCGATGATGTTGAAGCCAATTTTCGCCAATGCCTCGGTCACACTGGCAACAATGCCGGAATGGTCGGCGCCATAGACGGTTACCCGCACATTGGCGACGTCTTCCTGCGCCGCAACGCTAGAGATCGGGTCGAGGTGCACGCGCAGGCTCAGGCGTTTCACTGCCGGGTCGAGGGCTGCCTCTACTGCACCAAAATCTCGGCTGTACTCAATCACCTGCATGATGGTGAAATAGCCGCCCAGACGCATCATCGAGGCATCGCCAATAGCACAATCGGCGGTGTAGAGGGCTTGGGTGACGGCAGCGACGATACCCGGACGATCTTCGCCAATGACAGTTAGCAAGGCTTGACTCATGACTCTCCTCCCAATCCCAGGAGACGGGCCTGGGTCAAATAACGAAAACAGTATTCGAGCAATTCGAGATGATGCCGTGCCTGAGCGAAATTGTCGCCCCAGGCAGTCACTCCATGCATATGGATGAGCGCACCAGGCACCCGTGGCAGCGCTTGGGCAAAGGCGGCGTCCATGTTCTCGGCTATCTGCGCCACCCGGACATGGTTGGCAAAGACCGGTAGATCAACCGCCGGCTCGGCGTCCGCCACGCCCAGGCCCTTGAGCATTTCCAGGGGCGGCAGACGCAGTTGCCCGTCGCAGGCGAAGTGCCCGCAGAGATTGGCCTCGACCGAATGCACATGAAACACCACCTGCGCTGCTGGCAGATGGCGGTAGATGACCTGATGGATACTGGTCTCTGCCGACGGGCGCCGCCCGGCCACTGTTTCCTGTATCTGGCCCGCCAGATCCATAGCCACAAAGTCCTCTTGGGTCAGGGCATCCTTGGCACGCCCACTGGCGGTGATCCAGAAGCTGCCATCGACACGGCGCGCCGACAGGTTCCCGGCGGTGCCCAGCATCCAACCGAGACCATGGAAATCCCGTGCTGCCGCGGCCAGAGCGCCACGCAAGTCATCATCGTTCACGACTGCGCCTCCAGGGCATGCAGTATGTCAAAAAAATCCTGGAATGGCGTACAGGGACGTTGCTCATTGCGCAGATAGCCGAGCAGACGATCGCGGGCGAAGACCCGCGGGCACTCCCGCGCCAAACGCAGATCGGTTACCGAGTCACCGATACAGATCGCCGCTTGCGGATGATACTGGGCATAGATGGCACGCTTGACCACCAATTCCTCGTCATCCTCCCAGGGAGAAAATACGCGCAGGTGGGGTCCGGAAAGGTCGATCTCCAGTCCATGAATGGCCTGAATTTGTGCGCGCAGCGGGGCGAGGACGCGCTCCGCCATGCGCGTAAAGCCACCAGTCACCACCAGCAGGGACCAGCCGAGGCGGGGCAGAGCAGCAAGCAATTCCGGGAACCCTGCGCGCAGATGGCTATTCTGGGTGACGAACGCCTCCATCTCCGGCCAGCGGCTACTCGGGATCGTCCCTAATACTTCACGCAAGCCGGCCTGTAAGGTAGTTCTAAGAGCGAAGATCTCGGGTAGGACACGGGCGCTCGCCTCGGGGGCAAACTGCTGCATCAAATCATGGAAGATTTCTTCCACCAGAATCGTGCCATCGAAATCACAAAAAATGAGCTTCTCAGCCATGCGCGCTGCCCCACTTGTCAACGGCGCTACGCAAGGGCCCGGCGGGGATGGCCGAGGGCGCAAAGGAGTCGCCCGTCTGCCAACGCTCCCAGGCCTCGTGAAAGGCCAGCACCCCAGCCGCCGGCCCCGCTGGATGGTCCATGATTCCGGTACCGGCATTGAGAATAACCTCGCTGCCGTAGTCGTCCAAGATTTGCGGCAGGATGCCAGGGTGCACCCCCGCCGAAGGTACCGGTGCCACGCCACGCCCGCGCAGCGCATCGCGGATGGCGTGCTCTTCGGCGGCCGGAAAGGGCAGACTGCCATAGCGCGCCGGATAGAGGACCGCGTCGGCACCAGCATGGGTCATCAGCGTACCCAGGGTCAGCGCGTAGGACAGGCCGTAGTCCGGCGCCGCCGAGAGGGCTCCCGCCAGGGCTGGATGGGCGAAGATGGGGACATCGATCTCGGGATCGGCGGCCAGGGCCTCGAGCACCGGGTAACCATACGCCAGCACATTGAGCAACAGGGCATTGGCACCCTCTGTCACTAACTGGCGGGCAAGTTTTTGCAATTCGTTGGCGTTGCCCGAAAGATTCACGGCATAGAGCAGGTCCCGCCCGAGGCGATCGCGCCGTGCCTCGAGAATGGGTGCACAGGCCCGCCAGCGTTCCAGGGTCGGCGCCCCGGCAAGGTTGGGCAGGATCTCATCATCTTTGATGATGTCGAGACCGGCGAGGGCCACTTCGGCGAGGATCTCCGCATGGTCGTCTGCAGAAAGTCCTAGAGCGGGCTTGAAGATCGCCATGAACAAGGGACGGTCCATGATATTCAGGCGCTTGCGGATGCCTGCCAAGCCATAGCGCGGCCGCACGCCATAATCCTCGGGTAGCCGCAGGCCAACAACCTTAGCCGCACCTCCCAAGGAATATTTGCCAAAGATCATGGTCAGCAGGCTGCCGATACCGCCATCGACATTGCCCAGTGGGAAGGCGACCGTTGCCTGGGTACTGCCATCCACGTTTTGCTCTATCCGCAATATCTCGCCGAGATGACTACGCAGGATATCGTCACGATGCTGAAAACGCGCGTCCCAAGAGCCCGCGGTCTGGCCAACAGCCAGGATCTGCGCCTGTTTTTCGGCGTTGACCCCAGACGGGAAGCGGTAGTCGACTTCGATCCGGGCGGCGCTCATGGGCGCGGAAATTCCTGCATGGCACGCTCCTGATAGACCGGCAGCCAACCGCCACGGGCACTGAAATAGCGCACCGCCTTAATGCGTTGCTGCGCGTTGAGGCGGAACCAGTGTTCGACGCCAGCCGGGATGTCGATGTAATCCCCAGCATCTACTGTCACTTCGATCTGACGCGCATCGGGCAAGACAAAGCCGAAGACGCCCTCGCCATCGACAATATAGCGCACCTCTTCATCTTCATGGATATGCACACGACAAAACTTGGCATCAAGTTCGGCAAGCAAGGGGTGCTCGGGGTAGAGAACCACTAAATCACGCTCCTGATAACCACGCTCGCGCTGCAACTCTTGAAAAACGCTATCGAGAGCGCCAAGCAATTGCTCCTGCCCGCTCGCATCAAGCTGCGCCGGTGCAAGCATCGGCGCCGCCGCACTGGCCACAGGATAGCAGCGCAGGCGAACGCCCAACGGCTCTAAATGATCCGCCAGTAGATCCGCATCCGTCGACGCAGCTGTCGTATCTCCCCATTGCCAGGATTTCATTGCCCCTCCCGCCAAATTAACGACGCCATGCGTCCACACTGCCCATCCCGACGATAGGAAAAGAAGAGCTTTTCCTCAGTATAGGTGCAGTGTTCACCACCATAAATCGCCGTCACTCCGAGCGCGGCAAGACGCTGTCGCGCCAACAAGTAGAGATCCGCCAAATAGCGCCCGCCATGCGGACGAAAAGCCAGTTCCGCCTGCGGCGAATGCGCCAAAAAAGCCGCGCGCACCTCTGCCCCGACCTCATACCGCTGCGCCCCAATAGCGGGGCCCAAGTATAGCAAAATTTCCTCAGGCGCCACCTGCATAGCGCGCATTCCCGCCTCCAGAATTCCCGCCGCCAAACCGCGCCAGCCGGCATGCAGGGCGGCAATCACGCGGCCATCTCGCGAGGCCGCCAATACCGGCAAACAATCTGCCGTGAGGATGGCGAGAGTAGCGCCGGGATTGCAAGCAAGCGCAGCATCCGCTTTGGGCGGGACAAGCGGCGTGCTCTCGGCTTCCCAGTGCGCAATATCGATTCCATGCACCTGTTGCAACCAGAGCGGCTCGTTTGGCAGCGCCAACCGGTTTCGCAACAGGCGGCGATTAGCAGCGACGGCATCGGGGGCGTCCCCCACATGGTCCGCAAGATTGAAGGACTCCCAGGGTGTTTGACTAGAGCCCCCTTGGCGCGTGCTGAAGGCGGCGTGAACACCCGCCGGAAAGGGCCAGTCGAGGGCGAGGAATTGTGGCTCAGGAGACACGGTGGCGTAACACCGTCAGCAATCCCTCCATATCCGCCGGTAGCGGACTCTCCCAGGCGCAGAGTTCGCCATCGGCGGGGTGCTCAAGCTCCAGGCGCCAGGCATGCAAGGCCTGGCGGCGGAAGGCACGCCAGGTGACAAGCGCGGCGGCGTCGAGACCGGGCGGCACGATGCTGCGCCCACCATAGACGGGATCGCCGACCAGAGGATGACCGATGTGGCGCATGTGTACGCGAATCTGGTGCGTGCGACCGGTCGCCAAACGCAGACGCAACAGAGTATGGCGGGGGAAGCGCTCGAGTAGACGGTAGTCGGTGCGGGCAAAACGTCCATCGCTGCGTACGGTCATGCGCAAACGATCCTGACTATGCCGGCCGATTGGCGCCTCTACCCGCCCGCCACCGGTCATCACTCCTTGCACCAGGGCGATATATTCCCGGTGCATACTGCGCTCGGCCAACTGTTCCGTAAGGTCTTGGCGCGCATGTTCGGTTTTTGCGACCACCAGCAGGCCGCTAGTGTCTTTGTCCAAACGATGCACGATACCCGCACGCGGAAGTTTGCTGTTGCCTGGGCAATGGGCGAGCACGGCATTGGCCAGGGTGCCCCCCGGGTGTCCTGCGCCTGGGTGGGTGAGCATGCCAGCGATCTTGTCGAGGACGAGAATCTCTTCATCTTCATGCACGATCTGCAGCGGCAGCTTTTCCGCGCGCCAATGCTCTGGCTCGCGCGGCGGTAGGCGCAAATACACGGCCTCACCACCCTGCACGCGCTGGCTTGGCCGCAGCTTCTCGCCGTTGACGAGGATCTCCCCTGCCCCCAGCAATTCCTGAATACGACTGCGGCTGACTTCCGGCAGCAGCTCCGCGAGCAGGCTATCGAGACGCTCCCCTGCCTTTTCCTCTGGCAAAACCAGTGCAATTTCCGTAGTATCGGCTTCCATGGCTCGTCACTATAGATCATTGTCTGGCATGCGCAAGCGCTCACTACTCGTTGTTGCAGTTCTTACCCTGGCAGCCGCTGGCTGTGCCTCGGACAATCACCACGACAAACTGCTGGACTCCCATGAGGCCGCGGCTACCATGTACCAGACGGCGAAAAACGCCCAGGATCGCGGCGACTATGGTAGCGCGGTGCGGGACTATCAGGACCTCGAGGCCATGTATCCCTATGGCCCGTATGCCGAGCAGGCGCAGTTGAACACTGCCTACAGTTTTTATAAACAAGGCGATTCCAAGGCAGCTACCGCCGCAGCCGAGCGCTTCATTAAGCTGCACCCGGTCAACCCCTATGTGGATTATGCTTGGTATCTGAAAGGGATTTCTGAGTATCAGGCGATTGAGGGGGCAAACTGGAACCCGGTACCCCTGCACCAAGCCTTCGCCACGTTCGAAACCTTGGTCAAGCGCTGGCCGAAGAGCGCCTATGCCGCTGACGCTCGCCTGCGCATGGAAAAGATCATCGACCTACTGGGCAAGCGCAATCTCGACATCTGCAAGTTTTACTATGTGCGCGACGCCTATGTAGCATCTGCCAATCGCTGCTCTGAGGTAGTGACCAAATACCAGTTGAGCCCAGCACGCGAAGAGGCGCTGTACTATCTCTATCAGTCCTACAAACACCTCAATCTGGGCCACTTAGCGCAGAACACCGCAGCGATCCTGCGCTACAACTATCCAAAAGGGAAATACACGCAAAAGCTCGGCTGAGCCTTACGCCGCTCAGACCGCTTCGTCACCCTCTTCGCCGGTACGGATACGGATGATGCGCGAGACTTCGCTCACGAAGACCTTGCCATCACCGATCTTGCCGGTGCGCGCGGATTCGACAATGGCGTCGACGGCGCGATCGACCAGAGCATCAGGGACCACCACTTCCAACTTCAACTTGGGTAGAAAATCGACCACGTATTCGGCACCGCGGTAGAGTTCTGTGTGCCCTTTCTGACGGCCAAAACCCTTCACTTCGGTCACCGTCATGCCGGCAATCCCCATCTCCTGCAGGGCATCACGGACATCATCCAACTTGAAAGGCTTGACGATCGCTTCAATCTTTTTCATCTCTGCTCCTGTAAACAATCCGGATCCCAAGTGCGGAAGCCGTTACTGATAGGGTAGCGACGGTCTTTGCCAAACGCCAGAGGGCTAATGCGCACCCCCGGCGCGGCTTGTCGCCTTTTATACTCGGCACGGTCAATCAGACGCAGGGCCCGCTCGACCATTTCTGCCGGAATTCCACGCGCAATAATCTCCGCTCGCCCCTCACCCCGCTCGATATAGGCATGGATAATGCTGTCGAGGACATCGTAGGGCGGCAGACTATCCTGGTCGGTCTGCCCCGGCGCCAGCTCTGCCGAGGGCGGGCGCTCGAGAACACGCTGCGGGATCACCCTACCCTGCCCATTGCGATAGCGCACCAAGTCGTAGACCAGCGTCTTGGGACAATCCTTGATGAGCGCAAAACCGCCAGCCATATCGCCGTAGAGGGTGGCATACCCCACTGCCATTTCACTCTTATTGCCGGTACTCAGCAAGAGATGGCCAAATTTGTTGGAATAGGCCATGAGCAGGCCGCCGCGGATGCGTGCCTGGAGGTTTTCCTCGGTAACGTCGGCAGAACGACCAGCGAAGACCGGTGCCAGGGTCTCCAGATAGGCGGCAAACAGCTCATCAATGGGGATGATGTCGTAGCCCACCCCAAGGCTTTTTGCCTCCGCCTCGGCGTCTTCGATACTCATCGCCGCGGTATAGCGCGACGGCAAAATCAGGGCGTGTACCCGCTCCGCGCCCAGGGCATCGGCGGCAATGGCCAGGGTCAGCGCACTATCGATACCTCCGGAAAGACCCAACACCACACCAGCAAAGCCATTTTTCTGCACATAGTCGCGCAATCCGGTCTGCAACGCAGTATAGGTTTCGGCAACGGGTTCGAGCTCTGGCGCCAGGGCGGCACCCTGCCATTGCCTATTGCTGCCCGCCTCTTCCTCGACCTCCACAAAGAGCAGCTCTTCTGCAAAGGCTTGGGCGCGGGCAAACAATCGTCCTTGCGCATCGACGCCACAGGAACCGCCATCAAAGACCAATTCGTCCTGCCCACCCACGAGATTGACATAGAGAACAGCGGCATCCGCCTCCTGCGCTCGCTGCCGCAGAATGCCTTCACGCTCGGCCTGTTTGGCGCGATGAAAGGGCGAGGCATTGAGCACCAGAACGGCATCGGCATTGCCAGGATTGCTAAGCAGCGGCATCTCGTGGCACCAGAGATCTTCACAGATGCGCAAAGCAAAACGTAGCCCATCTACGCTGAAGATCAGTTCCCCATCACCGGGATGGAAATAACGCTTTTCATCAAATACCTGATAATTGGGCAGACAGTGCTTGGCATAACTCGCCTCTACCCGGCCACTGCGCAGCAGACTGGCGGCGTTATACAGACGTCCATCACAGCGCAGGGGATGTCCAAGCACCAAAGGCAGGGGGCAAGCACGCGCAAGGCCGTCTAATGCCCGGTCACAGCAGTCGAGAAAATCTTTGCGCAACAAGAGATCTTCCGGTGGATAGCCAGACAACACCAGCTCTGGAGCCACGAGCAGCCCTGCCCCCTGGCCCTTGGCCTCTTGTGCCAACGCCAAAATCTGCGCGGCATTGCCCGCCACATCCCCAACCCGCGGATTACACTGGGCGAGGGCTATGCGCATATTTCAGGCGCCCAAGAGGGCCGCCGCCTGGCGGCCCAGCTCCGCTGGCGACGGAACGCAGTGCACCCCGGCGGCGCGCAGGATCTCGTACTTGGCCGCTGCCGTACCTGCGCCGCCATCAATGATGGCACCGGCATGCCCCATGCGCTTGCCCTTGGGCGCCGTAGAGCCAGCAATGAAAGCCACCACCGGCTTGCTCATCTCGCGTTTGATGAACTCCGCCGCTTCTTCTTCCAGACGGCCGCCGATCTCCCCGACCATGATCACCAGCTCGGTTTGCACATCGGCCTCGAAGAGGCGCAATACCGAAACAAAGTCCATACCAATGATGGGATCTCCACCGATGCCAACGCAGCTACTCTGCCCCAAGCCGAGGCGCGTCGTTTGCTCCACCGCCTCGTAGGTCAGGGTGCCTGAGCGCGACACGATGCCCACGCGCCCGGGCAGGTGGATGGAGCCGGGCATGATACCGATCTTGGCCTGCCCAGGGGTAATGACACCCGGGCAATTAGGGCCGATCAAACGCACGTGCGGATGTTGGGCGAGGTATTGTTTGACGAGCAGCATGTCATAGACTGGAATGCCCTCGGTGATGCAGACGATGAGTTCGATTCCCGCCGCTGCTGCCTCAATAATGGCATCTGCGGCAAAGGGCGACGGCACATAAATCACCGTCGCCTCGGCCCCCGTAGCCGCTACCGCTTGTGCTACGGTATCGAAGACCGGCAAGCCAAGATGCTCTGTGCCCCCCTTGCCCGGCGTTACGCCGCCCACCATACGCGTACCATAGGCGATGGCCTGTTCGGAGTGAAAACTGCCTTGCTTGCCAGTAAACCCCTGGCAGATGACGCGGGTTTCGTGGCTGAGAAGAATGCTCATGAATGAATTCCGAAAAAGAGTAACCGGGCGCTGATGATCAATTCGCCCACAACGGGAAAAAACAACAGCGGCCGCCAAAACTTTGGTAAGCGAACGCCATTGACGTCCACATCAAACCCGGGCCGCCTCTACCGCCTTACAAGCCGCATCGGTGAGCCCCTCGGCGGTGATCAAGCGCAGACCACTTTCCTGCAACATTGTCATCCCCTCTTCCTTCTTGGTGCCTTCCAGACGCACCACCACCGGCAGGTGAATGCCGACCTCGTTGGCCGCTTGGATAATGCCCTGCGCTAGCAGATCGCAGCGGGTGATACCACCGAAGATGTTGACCAGAATGGCCTTTACCCGCTGATCTGAAAGGATGAGCTTGAAGGCCTGCGTCACCTTATCGGCGGCCGCACCACCACCCACGTCGAGGAAATTGGCAGGTTCGCCCCCATGCAGCTTGATCAGGTCCATGGTCGCCATGGCCAGCCCCGCACCATTGACCATGCAGCCAATATTGCCATCGAGGGAGATGTAATTCAGGCCAAACTGCCGCGCGGTAATCTCGCGCGGATCTTGCTGGGTGGAATCGAAGAGCTCATCAGATTCGGCATGACGGTAGAGGGCGTTATCATCCATCACCACCTTGGCATCGAGGGCGAGAACCTTGCCTTCCGCGGTCAAAGCCAGGGGGTTGATCTCTACCATCTGCGCATCAAGACGCCGGGCCAACTGGTACATTCCCTGCATCACCTTGACCAATTGCTGCACGGCCGCGGCCGGCAGGCCCCAGGCAAAGCCCAGGTCACGCGCCTGATAGGGCAGAAAGCCCACCCCAGGATCGAGCACAATGCGTTGAATGGCATCGGGACGAGTCGCCGCCAGCGCCTCGATCTCCATGCCACCCTCAGCCGAGGCAATAAAGGTAAGCCGCGCTGCTGCGCGATCGACCAACAAGGCAAGATAGAATTCTCGGGTAATCTGGCTCGGTTCTTCGATGAGCAAAGCCGCCACATGCTGCCCCTCGGGGCCGGTTTGTGCCGTCACCAAGCGCTTGCCCAGCAAGGATTGCGCGGCAGCCTCTACCGCGGCAATGCTCTGCACTCGCTGCACCCCACCAGCCTTACCGCGACCACCGGCATGCACTTGCGCCTTCAACACCCAATCGCGACCGCCTAGGGCGCGCGCCTGGTTGATGGCCTCTTTGACGGAAAAGGCCGGTATTCCCTTGGGTACCGGCACCCCTTCTTCGGCCAGTAAGCGCTTGGCCTGATATTCATGCAAATTCAATCTGTCATGCCTCGATACGGCGCAAGAGCGCCGCCGTAAACTCGCTGGTAGAGAGACCGGTATTTCCTTGCAAACTAGCCAGGTCGCCGGTTACTTCGCCCGCCGCAATGCACCCCTCCATCGCCGCAGTAATGGCCTGTGCCGCCTCCAGCCAGCCCAGATGTTCGAGGAGCATCACACCCGAGAGAATCAGGGAGCTGGGATTGGCCTTGCCCTGCCCGGCAATGTCTGGGGCCGTGCCATGCGTGGCCTCGAAAATCGCATGGGTGTCCGACAGGTTCGCGCCGGGTGCCATGCCAATACCACCCACCTCCGCGGCCAAGGCATCGGAGATATAGTCACCGTTCAGATTCAAGGTGGCAACCACATCATAATCCTGCGGCCGCAGGAGGATCTGTTGCAAGAAATTGTCGGCAATGACATCTTTGATCACCAACTTGCCACTCTGCACGGCAGCCTTTTCGGCAGCTGCCGCCGACTCTTTACCTTCGGCCTTGGTGATGACTGCCTTTTGGCGCCAGGTAAAGACCTGAGGCGCAAACTCCCGCTCTGCCAAGGCATAGCCCCAATCGCGGAAGCCACCCTCGGTAAACTTCATGATGTTGCCCTTGTGTACCAGGGCGACGGACTTGCGCCCATGCTGCAGAGCGTAATCAATGGCACGGCGAATCAAGCGTTCCGAGCCCTCCTGCGACACCGGCTTGATACCAATGGCAGAAGTGGCGGGGAAGCGAATCTTTTTGACCCCCATCTCGTTCTGCAGAAAGGCAATGACCTTCTCCGCCTCAGGAGTGCCTGCCGCCCATTCGATGCCAGCGTAGATGTCTTCCGAATTCTCGCGAAAAATTACCATGTCGACATCTTCGGGACGCTTCATCGGGCTGGGAGTGCCAGAAAAATAACGCACCGGACGCTGACAGACGTAGAGGTCGAGATCCTGGCGCAGGGCGACATTAAGGCTACGGATACCACCGCCCACTGGCGTCTCCAGAGGCCCTTTGATGGCCACGTGGTAGCGCTGGATGGCGGCCATGGTCTCTTCCGGCAGATAGACCCCGGCGCCAAATTTCGCCACCGCCTTCTGCCCTGCATACAGCTCTTCCCAGTGAATGCGGCGCACGCTGCCATAGGCCTTGGCGATAGCTGCATCCACAACCCTGCGCATGGCTGGGGTAACATCGACGCCAATGCCATCGCCCTCAATGAAGGGGATGATGGGCTCGTTGGGAACCAGAATCTTGCCATTTACGACCTGGATTGCCGCGCCACTCATGCTGTTTTCTCCAGTTGCTCACTGGCCCAGGACAGTGCCCCACCCTTGCGGATCAGCTCCAGGTCGCGCTCACTGGCAAGCTGCGGCTGTACAGCAATCTCGATGCCCTGGGTGACATCCTGCAACACCAGGCTCTTGCCTAGAGCCAGCCCACGAATATCCAATGCCAATTCGTCGCCGGCCTGGACCTTTTCGTAGTCGGCGGCACCGACAAAGGTCAGTGGCAGAATACCAAAGTTGATCAGGTTAGCGAGGTGGATGCGGGCGAAGGACTGCACCAGCACCGCCTTTACGCCCAGATAGCGGGGCGCCAAGGCCGCATGCTCACGGCTGGAACCTTGGCCGTAGTTGTGCCCGGCAACGATAAAGCCACCGCCAGAGCTCTTTGCCCGACCGGGGAAACTCTCATCCACCATATGGAAGACATACTCGGAGATAGCCGGCAGATTGGAACGCAAGGGCAGAACCTTGGCGCCGGCGGGCATAATGTGGTCGGTAGTGATGTCGTCACCCAGGCGAATCAATACGCTGCCGCGGATTTCTTCCGGTGCGGCACTGTTCACCGGCAGCTTGGCAATATTGGGGCCACGTAGCACCTCAACCTTTTCCGGCTCACCGGCGGGGGCAATGACCATGCGATCATCCACCAGAAACTGTCCCGGCAGGTCCACTTGGATGGGGGCGAGGCCCAGATCGCGCGGATCGGTGATCACTCCCGTCAGGGCACAGGCGGCACAGGTCTCGGGGCTCGCCAGATAGACCGAAGCATTTTTGGTACCCGAGCGCCCGTAAAAATTGCGATTGAAGGAACGGATAGAGACGCCCTCGCTGGGGGGCGCAAAGCCCATGCCAATGCAAGGGCCGCAGGCGGACTCCAGAATGCGCGCACCAGCGCCAATAAAGTTCAGCAGGCCCCCATCATGGGTGACCATCTCCATCACCTGGCGCGAACCGGGAGAGATGCCGAGGCTAACGCCCTCCGCTACCACTTTGCCCTTGAGCATGGCCGACACCGTCATCAAGTCGGTATACGAGGAATTGGTACAGGAGCCAATGGCCACCTGAGCCACTGGCGTACCGGCCACCTCACGCACGGTCTTCACATTATCCGGGCTGTGCGGGCAGGCGATCAGGGGCTCGAGTTTGTCGAGATCGATTTCCAACACTTCATCGTAGCTTGCGCCCTCATCCGCCACCCATTCCGACCAATCTGCTTCCCGGCCCTGCGCGTTCAGATAGGAACGGGTGACGTTATCGCTGGGGAAGACGCTAGTAGTGGCGCCGAGTTCGGCACCCATGTTGGTAATGGTCGAACGCGCTGGCACTGAAAGGCTGGCAACGCCGGGGCCGAAATACTCGAAGACCTTGCCCACGCCGCCCTTAACGGTCTTGCGCCGCAGCACTTCCAGAATGATGTCTTTGGCACTGACATAGGGCTGCAAATGGCCCGTGAGCTTGACGCCGATCACCTGCGGCATATTCAAATTGAAGGCCAAACCACCCATGGCCAGCGCAATGTCGAGACCGCCGGCGCCAATGGCGAGCATACCAGCGCCGCCGGATGTCGGCGTATGCGAGTCAGAACCGAGCAGCGTCCGCCCAGGCTTGGAAAAGCGCTCGAGATGCACCTGATGGCAGATGCCATTACCAGGACGGGAAAAATGAATCCCATACTTCGCCGCAAAGCTCTGCAGAAAGCGGTGATCGTCGGCATTCTCAAAGCCCGACTGCAGCATGTTGTGATCGACGTAGGATACAGACAGCTCCGTGCGCACCTTGGGCAGGCCCAACGCCTCAAACTGTAAATAGGCCATGGTGCCGGTCGCGTCCTGAGTCAGCGTTTGGTCGATGCGGATGGAGATGGGACTGCCCGCCTGCAGCTCGCCACTAACGAGATGGGCGGCGATGATCTTTTGCGTGACGTTCTTAGGCATGGGGTAACTCCTTGGCAAGGCGGCGATCCATAAGAAACGATAATGACAAAAGCCGCCGCCTACGCCAAGGGGTAATTACACCCAGTGTTGCGCCCGCTGCAATCGCCGCAGCGTTTCTTCCCGCCCGAGCACAGCCAGGGTCTGATCCAGCGGCGGAGAAACGGCACAGCCGGCCACGGCCACTCGCAACGGTTGCGCAACCTTGCCCAATTTGCCCTCAGCATATTCCTGCGCCAGCGCCTGCAAGACCTCATGCACCGCGCTGGCGGACCAGTCCGTTACCCGCGCCAAGGCGTCCATTGCTGCTTGCAGCAACACACCCTGCCCGGCCAGATGTTTGCTGCGGTCCTTTTCTTCCGCCTGCGTGGGTGCCACATAAAACATTTTTGCGGCGGCGGCCATGTCGATCAAGGTCTTCGACCGCTCCTGCAGAAGAGGTACGACTTGGGCCAGTTGCGGCCCCACTGCGAGCACCGATCCCTCTATCCCGGCCAGGTATGGACGTAACCGCTGCACGAGATCATCCGCCGCCAAAGTCTGCAGATGCTGGGCGTTGAGCCAGAGCAATTTTTCGGGGTTAAAGGCAGAGGCAGCCTTGTGCACATCATCAATGCGAAAGTGCTCGATCATTTCGGCACGCGTAAAAATTTCCTGATCGCCATGCGACCAGCCCAGCCGTACCAAAAAATTGAGCAGCGCATCCGGGAGAAAACCCTGTTCACGGTACTCCAACACACTGACCGCGCCATGTCGCTTCGACAGTTTCTGTTTGTCCGGTCCGAGAATCATTGGTACGTGGGCATACTGCGGCAGGGTGGCGCCCAGGGCTTGCAGGATCTGCATTTGCCGCGGGGTATTGTTGAGGTGGTCATCGCCGCGAATGACCTGGGTGATACCCATGTCCCAGTCATCCACCACCACGCAAAAGTTATAGGTGGGGGTGCCGTCCGACCGGGCAATGATGAGATCATCCAATTCACTGTTCTGAAAGACCACGCGCCCATGCACTAGGTCTTCGACCACAGTCTCGCCGTCATCGGGACTGCGAAAGCGGATGACCGGAGAGACCCCCGCGCGCGCCTCGTGACGATGCCGGCAGCGACCATCGTAGCGTGGTTTCTCGCCGCGCGCGCGCTGCTCTTCACGCATAATGTCGAGTTCTTCTTTACTGCAGTAGCAGTGGTACGCGGTCCCCGCCGACAGCATCTGCGCCAGCACCTCGCGGTAGCGATCCATGCGCTGCATCTGATAGAAAGGACCCTCGTCCCAGTCCAGGCCCAACCACTGCATACCCTCTAGGATGGCGGCGGTGGCCTCCGGCGTCGAACGCTCCAGGTCGGTGTCCTCGACACGCAGAATGAACTGGCCACGATGCTGGCGCGCATGGAGCCAGGAGAAGAGCGCAGTGCGCACTCCGCCAATGTGCAGATATCCGGTGGGGCTCGGGGCAAAACGGGTACGCACGGTCATCGACTCTGAATCCTTTCTTGCAACTTGTGTGGAGTTATACGCCAATCATAGCAGGGTTGCCTCACAGGCCACTACGCGCGCGGGCGCGGGCTCCCGAACTCGCTCGCGGACCATAGGAAATTCTGATAGTGCATAATTAGCATTGACGAGCATCGATGTAGCCCCTAGTATCAGGCGTGCGATCCTCGGAAGGGGCGTTCCAGCGTTTTGTTTATATTTACGAAAAATCTGCAGATTTGGTCAGGGTGCACAGTTGAGGCCTCCTCACCAAAGAAGGAGTAACATGCGAAAGTCGGTTATCGCCTTGTCCACGAGCTGCGCCCTGCTCGCATCGCCACTGGTCTGGGCCAACAATGGTACCGTTTCCTCTCCAGCCACCAACCATGATCAACAAACCCTTTCGCAATTAATCGCGAAATTACAGCTCAATCGTCCGACAGCTCCGAGCCAGGACGCGGACGAGCCAGGACTAGCCCCCGCGAATGCTGCCGGTGATAGTGCGGGGCTCTTGCAGGAATTCCACAATCTGCAACGCACAGACGCCAGCCTAGAGACACAACAGGAAAGCATCTGGCAAAATTTAGTTGCCGGATTCCGCATTAGTGATGTTTCCCGCCCCCGGGTGGCGAAATGGCGCAGCTGGTTTTTGCAGCACCAGGGCAAACTGGAAGAGATTCTGCATAACTCCCGCCCCTTCCTCTACTACGTTGCCAATGCGGTACACGAACGCGGCCTGCCGATGGAACTCGCTTTGCTGCCGGCAATTGAGAGCGGTTACAACCCCAAGGCATTTTCCCCTGCAGCGGCGGCGGGACTTTGGCAGTTCGTTCCCGGCACGGCAAGAAATTTTGGCTTGCAGAATACGCGTTGGGGTGATCCCCGCCTCAGTCTTACCGCATCCACCAATGCTGCGCTCGACTACCTCTCTTATTTGTACAACTACTTCGGCGGAAATTGGCTGCTTGCCATTGCTGCCTATAACGCCGGGCAGGGAACAGTCTCTGCGGCAATCCAGCAGAATGTCGCGGCGGGGCAGCCAACGGATTTTTGGGATCTGAACCTTCCCAGCCAAACCGAGAATTACGTAGCAGAGCTGCTCGGCTTGGCCCAAGTCATCCAAAACGCCCAAGCCTATCACGTATCACTACCCAGCATCCCGAATACCGCACACATTGCGCTAGTCGACACCCCGCGGCGAGTCAATCTACAAGTCGCTGCACATTTGATGGACGTGTCCGAGACGGAGCTGCAGCACCTGAATGCCGGCCTCAGTTATGGAGTAGCCCCAGCCGGCTATTCTTTAGTGGTGCCGAAAGACAAGGCTAAAACTCTACGCACCGCGCTGTTGCAGATGCCCGCCCAGCAAACTCCGGCACCCAGTCCCGTGCCAGCCGTCGCGGTGCAAGCAGCACGACCCGTTCCTGCCGTGCACTACGCCACGGTCCGTCCTGGCGAAACCCTGTCACAACTTGCTCTGCGTACCGGCGTTTCGGTGCATAATCTAGAGAACTGGAATCATTTGCGCTCGGGTCGCTTTCTCCAGGTGGGGCAGCGCCTCACTATCTACGGTGGTAACGCAGCAGCCATCAGTACCGGTTATGCAAAGAACATCACCGTACGTCCCGGGGAGAGCCTTTGGCAACTGGCGCAACGGGCTGGCGTTAGCGTGACAACGCTCGCCAGCGCCAACGACATGAGTGCGCAGAGTATTATCCATCCCGGACAAAAATTGCGTTTACCAGTCTCTCATCTAGAACAGGCAACCTATTCTGCCAGGCAGGGCGGCGGCAGTATCCGCGTTCGTCCGGGCGAAACCCTGTGGCAGATTGCGCAACGCGCCGGGGTCAGCGTAAATACGCTATCATCTTTCAACGGGTTGGGCAGCAATAACGTATTGCATCCCGGACAAGTCTTGCGTCTGCCAAATCGTAGCACGGTGGTAGCGGCCTTGAGTCCGCAGCAGGAACGTCTGGCCAGCGCACCGCAAGCCACTACCTACGTGGTGCGTCCGGGGGATACAGTCTGGCAGATTGCGCAACAATTCCATGTCTCAGCTCACGCCTTGGTCCAATGGAACCGTCTGGCCTCGGCTACTGACATACAACCGGGTAAGCACCTCACTATTTTCCTGCGTTGACAGGAACTCACGGAGCATTGATATCTTATGGGATTTTTGCAGAACAAACAGGCTCTAGTCGTTGGCGTCGCCAACGAACGTTCTATTTGCTGGGGTATCGCTCAAGCAATGGCGCGCGAAGGGGCTGAGGTACTGTTAACCTACCAGAGTGACCGCACAAAAAGCCGCGTCGAAGACTTGGCAGCACAAATTCACGCGCCGGCGCCCTTGGCACTCGATTTGATGGACGATGCACAAGTCTCCGCCGTCGTGAGTGATCTACAGCAACGTTGGGGCGGGTTGGATATCGCCATCCACGGCGCCGCGTTTGCTCCAAAAAACGAGCTATCGGGTAACTATGTCGACGTTACCACGCGCGAAGGCTTCCGTATTGCCCATGAAGTTTCCTCTTACAGCTTCACCGCCATGGCCCAAGCCTTGCGGCCATTGATGCAAGGCCGGCATGGTGCCCTCCTCTCCCTGAGTTACTTGGGTGCCGAACGGGCAATGGCCAACTACAACGTCATGGGACTGGCCAAAGCCAGCCTGGAGGCAGGTGTCCGTTATCTCGCCCATGCCTTAGGGCCAGAGGGGATTCGCGTCAACGCCATCTCTGCAGGACCCATCCGCACCTTGGCCGCCAGTGGTATCAGCGAGTTTCGCAGCATCCTCGACCACTACGCTGCCCATGCTCCCCTACGGCGTAATGTGACGCAGGAGGAAGTTGGCAATGCCGCCGCCTTCCTCTGCTCCGATCTCGCTTCGGGAATCACTGGAGAAATCACCTACGTCGACGCTGGCTACAACGTCGTCGGCTTTTAGGCACGGCGCTTTTCCACTTCGTCCAGCATCGCTTCGAAGGCGGCAGAAAACGCCGCAAGACCCTCTTCCTGCAGCTGAGGCGCCACCTGTCCATTGAGGTCGATGCCTTCTGCGGCGAGATCGGCCAAGGTCTTCTCGGCCGCGTCGAGCCCCTCGCCAAGCTGCGCTACCAGATGCCCATGATCTCGCAATTTGCCTAGCGTCGCGTCGGGTAGGGTATTGATGGTCTCTGGCCCCATCAAAGGCTCGACGTAGAGCAGGTCGGAATACGCCGGATCTTTGGTGCTGGTACTGGCCCAGAGCAGATACTGAGGCCGGCCACCCGCCGCCTTGAGGCGGGAAAAGCCTTGTCCGTGAAAGGTCTCCTGGTAGATGGCATAGGCTTTCTTGGCCACAGCTACTGCTGCTTTTCCACGCAGCCGCAATGCCGCTTCATTGCCGATCTTTTCCAACTGCTGGTCAACCAGGGTATCGACGCGGGAGAGGAATAGACTGGCTACGGCCTTCACCCGTTTTGGATCACCACCACCATCGACCCAGGCTGCCAAACCTTCTTGGTAGGCAGCAAAGACCTCACGCACATGCTGCAGGCCAAACATGAGGGTGACATTGACCGAAATTCCGCGACCAATGAGCGTACGCAAGGCGGCGATGCCCGCCGGGGTAGCCGGCACTTTGATCAGGAGATTGTTACGCTGCACGATGCCACGCAAGCGCTCGGCTTCGACAACCGTCGCTGCTTCGTCCATGGCCAGGCGGGGCGACTCCTCCCAGCTTACCCAGCCATCATCCCCTTGGCTGGCAGCATGCGTAGGTTGCAGCAAGTCGCAGGCCATCTGCAAATCCACCTTGACCATTTGCTCATACAAGCGTTCCGCCGAATCTGCCGGGCACGCCAGATCCTCTTGGTAGTATGGGCTCTCGTGAATGGCCTTTTGAAAGATGCTGGGGTTCGAGGTCACGCCCGACACCCCGTCCTCAGCAATGTAGCGGGCCAGGATTCCATCATGAATCAGGGTACGCGAGAGGTTATCGAGCCACAGGCTCTGCCCCAGCCGCGCATGCACTTCGCGTAAATCTGCCATTGGCTTTCTCCTACTAGGAAACTCTGCCTATCAGTCTAGTGCAGAAATGCGTTTTGCAGTGGATTCTGGATGACATTGAACGGCCGCCGCGGCGCCCCGCGCCACTTCTTCTGCCAAGGCATCCCAATGCGCGCGCCGCGACAGGGCGCGTAACAACATCGGCAGGCTCAATCCGTAGATCGCGCGCACCCAGGGGTTGCCCCATTCCGTGGGCAGGGCATTGGCGGGACTGGCGCCGCGGATGTCGCAGAGAATCAGCAGGGGGGTCTCGCAGTTGGCACTATCGATCAGTTCCTGCAACTGGGCACGTAGCGGCGCGAGATCGTCCCCGTGGGGGGCCAGGGTGAGCAGACCTGGCGGGCGATCACCATAGATATGCTCGACAATTTCTACCAGCACTTCGCCGAGGCCAGCGTGGGTGAGCAACAACACACGCACCAAGCTCAAGAATGACGCTCCTGAATGTCGAGTTCTCGATGCTCGACCAAAATCTCCTGTCCGCCTCGCGCGAGGGATCTAGCCAGAGATTCGACCATGTAAACGCTTCGATGCTTGCCACCGGTGCAGCCAATGGAAATGGTGACGTAATTTCGGTGATCCTGTGCAAAGGGAGGGAGCCACTGCTGCAGAAAGATCTCCAGACTACTGCGCGCCGTCTGTACAGCATCCTGATGATCGAGGAAATCGCGCACTGCGGCATCGCGTCCCGTCAACGGTCGCAGCTCCACCTCATAGTGAGGATTCGGCAACGCGCGCAAATCGAAGACGAAATCGGAATCGGCGGGAACGCCATTGCGAAAGGCGAAGGACTGCAGTAACACAATCAACCCCTGAACCCGCGGCACGCGTGCCCAAGCCTGCACCCGCAAACGCAGGGAATGGCTGCGCACCTGAGAAGTATCCAGTACGCGATCGGCAAGACTTACCAAGGGGGCAAGAAGGGCACGCTCGCGCAACAAAACCTGATGCAACGCGGCACCCGGGGCTGCCTCCTGATCACTCAGGGGATGGCGGCGGCGTGTTTCGCTGTACCGGCGCAACAGCGTCTCATCATCGGCATCCAGGTACAATATCCGCGGCTGCAAACCACATTCATCGGGCAGTTGCTGTAACGCCGCGGGTAGGGCATCGAGAAAGGCGCGATTGCGCACGTCGATACTGACTGCGACCCGCAAGGGATCCAGTTGATGATGGGTCAACTCCTGCAGTAACGAGCGCAGGAGGGTGGCGGGAAGATTGTCGACACAGAAATACCCAAGGTCTTCCAGCGCTTGCAATACCGTCGTTTTACCGGAACCGGATAGACCAGTAATGATGACAAAATCGCCTGCGCTGCTCATAATCTGCGCCCCACCTCGCGTGTCTGTCGATCAAATAGGGCCAGCATGTCTACCCCGGACTCGCGCACATAGTGGCCGCGTGCCGCCGCTTCTACCAGAACTGCGAGGTTGCGTGCCGCACTCACCGGCAGGCGCAAGCGCGGGAAGGGCACACCGAGAATGTCCCAATTGTCGACTTGCCCCTGCAAACGATCCATGTCAGCCAGCTCCATTTCCGCCATATCGCGAATCTCGATCACCAGACGCAGGCGTTTGGATTCGATCACCGATGCGGCACCAAAAAGCTGGCGGATGTTGACGATTCCCAGCCCGCGTACTTCCATAAAATCCTTCAGGGCCGCAGGGCAATGGCCGGTGACCACCCCTGGTGCTTCGAGAATACAAAGCACACTATCGTCAGCAATGAGCCGGTGGTTGCGGCTAACCAGCTCCAAAGCCAGTTCGGATTTACCAATACCCGCCTCCCCCTGGATGAGGACCCCTACCCCCAACACATCAACCAATACGCCATGCAGCAAACAGCGCGGCGCCAACTCGCGTTGCAGATATTGCTGTACGCGCACGAGGATTCGTCGTGCTGGGAGTTCCGAGACGAGAAAACTCACGCCCTCGCTGATCAAAGCCGCCATCCACTCCGGCGGGGGTTCCACTCCCTCTGCCAAAATGAGGACGCGCAATCTTTTTACTTGATAAAGCTGCTCGGGATGACTATGCAGATAGTCTATTTCGGCCCGTCCCAGAACCTGCACCGGGTGGGAACGAATAAAACTGAGGAAACCAACCAGCGCAGCCCCATCACTAACGTGCTGTGGATCTGCCCGTAACGCTGTTCCCGCAGCGCCTACGTGCAACACCGTCCAACCGAGTTCCGCATGCAAATCGGCGGCAAGCTGGGTGAAACTCACACTACGGTCCATGCACCCCCATCCTCTAAGAAGTTCGGTAAAATGCGTGTTGCCGAACCCTTCCGTGCTCAAGTGAGCAATAAGGAGCGAAAACTGTCGACATCTGCGACTTGAAGAAGTTGTTGCCGCAGGTCGTCCTGCGCTAGGCGAGCGGCGATACGGGAAAGAATTTCCAAATGTTCCAGGGTACCCGACGCCGGTACCAACACGGCAACAAAAATGCGGACGCCGACCCCATCAGGGGCTGAAAACTCAATTGGTTGGAGACTGCGCAGTGCCGCCACGGCAGTACTCGCCAGCTCCGACAGACGCGCATGTGGGACCGCCACCCCGGATCCTAACGCCGTGGATCCTTGTGCCTCACGCGCCGCCAAAGCTTGATAAATGTGCTTCCTTTCAACACCAGTCGTAACACTCAGCATCTCTGCCAATTGTTCTAAGGTCGCTACTGCACTAGTAGCCGGGCTGTCGAGAAGAATGGCCTTTGCAGGGAGCGGCAAAGCAGCCATAGTCATTCGTTTTCTGTGGCAAGGGCGGCAGCTACAGGACCAGCCCGATGCCGCTGCAGTTTTTCTTTATATTGGCGCACTTGGCCATCAATCTTTTCTGCCAATTGATCGATGGCGGCATACATGTTGGCGTCGCGTGCCTCCGCATGAAAATCGTGCCCAGGGGCGCTGACGCTGATCTCTACCACGTTGGACAGTTTTTCGTGAGAGAGGAATTTCAGCACCACCCGGCCGTCGATGACGCGGTCGAAATAGTGATCGAGGCGCCCGAGTTTCTCGTGCACATGTTTTTTGATGGCCTCGGTGAGGTCCAGGTGTTGCCCACTGATATGTAGTTGCATGGCAAGCTCCTAGCTTTCGTTGCAGTTATGGGAGTCCGTCACTGCTCTACCGCTCCACTTTCAGTGTAGCGCCTCGGCGGACTTTGCAAAAGCGGGGGTGCGCCTTCTAGAGACGTCGGCGCTGGCTGGCTGGCGGAATATTGGCGGCCTCACGATATTTGGCCACGGTACGGCGAGCGATCTGGATGCCTTGCTCCGCGAGAACCTTGGCGATTTCTGCATCGCTGAGCGGGTGCTGACTGTCTTCCACCTGCACCATTTTGAGGATCACGGCGCGAATGGCAGTAGCAGAGGCGGCACCACCCTGATCCGTGCCGACATGGCTGGAGAAAAAATATTTGAATTCGAAGAGCCCACGTGGGGTGGTCATAAACTTTTGATTGGTGACCCGGGAGATCGTCGATTCGTGCATTTCTACGGCCTCAGCAATGTCCCGCAGTACCATTGGGCGCATCGCTTCCGGTCCATTCGCGAAGAAATCCTTCTGCCGTTCGACAATGGCCGTTGCCACCTTCAAGATCGTCTCTTGCCGGCTTTGCAGGCTCTTGATGAACCATCGGGCCTCGTTGAGCTGATCCTGAATGTAACGGTGCGCGGCATCTTTCCCGCCGGACAGATCGGCATAGTGTCGATTGATGCGTAGACGTGGCATGGCCTCGGCATTCAGTTCCACGCGCAAACGCTTGCCAATCCAGCGCACGATAACATCGGGGATGACATATTCCGAATCGCCAGCGCCAATTTCGCCACCCGGCTTGGGGTTGAGTGCCGCAATCAGGGCGATGGCAGCCCGCAGTTCCTCCTCGCGTGCGTCCAAAGCCTGTGCCAAGCGAACATAGTCATGCTTGGCCAAGAGCTCGAGCTGTTCGGCGACAATACGGCGGGCAAGCAGCAGGGCCTCATTCTCTTCCTCGATCTGCTGCAGTTGCAAAGACAGGCATTCGCACAAACTGCGGGCACCGACTCCCGGTGGATCAAAATCCTGTACCTGCAGCAACACCGTTTCGAGTTCCACCATGGGGCGACCGGAAGTCTCCGTTAGCTCCTCCAAATCTGCCGCAAGATAGCCATTATCATCGATAGCATCGATGATAAGCTCCGCCAGACTGCGATCTTCGCTGCTGAAGAACGTGAGATCTGCCTGCCAACGGAGATAGTCCTGCAGGCTTTGCTCCCGACTATTGCGCGCCTCAAAATCGGGTAGCTCATCGTCTGCTGTTGCGCTTGCCGCACCGCTGCTTCCCATGTCGAAAACATCGTCCCACTGGCTATCGACAGGCAACTCCTCCGGCAGGTTGGTCTCTGCCGCGAGGTCGAGCTGACGTTCCTCCTGGGCCGGGGCCGGGCTGTCGCTCGCTGCCAGCTCGACACCCTCTTCCTCATCGAGGAGTGGGTTGCTGTCGAGCATCATCTGCACTTCTTGCTGCAGATCCAAGGTCGACAGTTGCAAGAGGCGAATCGCCTGTTGCAACTGCGGAGTCATGGCCAAATGCTGACCGAGTTTAAGTTCGAGTCCCTGTTTCATGATTCAGATTTTGAACTGCTCTCCCAGATACACCTCGCGCACAGCGGGGTTGTCGATGAGATCCTGCGGACTGCCGGAGCTGAGAACCTGACCATCATGCAGGATATATGCGCGCTGGCAAATCCCCAAGGTCTCGCGTACGTTATGATCAGTGATCAGCACACCGATGCCACGCTCGCTCAAGCCCTGAATCAACTGCTGAATTTCGATAACCGAGATAGGATCGATACCGGCAAAGGGCTCATCAAGAAGAACGAAGCGTGGGCTCATGGACAGGGTACGGGCAATTTCTACTCGCCGCCTCTCTCCGCCCGAGAGACTCTGCCCTCGAGTGTTACGCAAATTCTGCAGGTGCAGCTCAGCAAGCAGTTGCTCGAGGCGCTCCTGTCGCTCTTCTGCACGAATAGGCAATTGTTCGAGAACCGCCAGGATATTATCGGCCGCACTGAGCTGGCGAAATACCGATGGTTCCTGGGGCAAGTAACCAAGCCCCATGCGCGCCCGTTGGTGCATGGGCAGGCTGCCGATATCCTGCTCATTGAGGAAGATATGACCACTATCCGGCCGTACCAGACCCACCATCATGTAAAATGTGGTGGTCTTGCCCGCGCCATTCGGCCCCAAGAGGCCAACCACCTCGCCGGCCTTCACCTCTACCGAGACCCCACGCACTACGGTACGCCGGCGAAAGCGCTTGACCAGGGACTCCGCTCGTAACTGCGCCGTCATGGCTTATCGCTACTACCCTTGCTCGGATAAAAAATCGAGCGTACACGCTGGCCAGCACTGGCCGTTACCGCCGTTTGCTGACTTTGCAGGAGATAGATCACTTGGTTGCCAGTCACCTCATTTTTTCCTTGCCAGAGATGCGCGTCCCCAGTCAGGACGATACGGCCACTGCCGGGTTCATAGCTCAACTCTTGACCATAGCCATGGCGCTGCGCACTCGACATAGTAAAGCTGACGGGGTTGCCGGTGGCCACTGCCTTTTCGACCTTCCCGGCCTGGGCGTGGATGGTCAGCTGTGCGGCATGGATCACGAGGTCGCCCTGCTGCATGACGACATTGCCGGTGTAAATCGCTTCCTGTATAGGCTTATTTTGCCCCTGCAGCGCATCAGCAGCGATGTGGATGGGACCTTTACCCAACGCCGCATCAGACGCGTCCGCCGCCCAAACCGAGAGCGGAATGAAGGTAACAAGAAGAAATAGCCAGCGATTACGGTACATAGGTCCCTCGCACCTGACGCAACAAGCGAAATTGCTCCGATTTTACCGATGCCCACAGCCCCACTCCTTGCAGTGTGCTGCGACCATGAGTCAGAAATACTGGATCCTGACTATCGATCACTCCGGACTTCGGGTCATAACGCAACTTCTCCGTACGCAGAGTGCTATCAGGCGCCAAGGTCGCCAATACCTGTCCCCAAGCCAGCAATTCTTGATCACCGTTGCGCAGGAGCCCGTGCTCTGCCTGGAGCGAAAGATTACCCTGCGCGCGGAAGCGTTCTAGGGAGAGGCCATTGAGAAAGGTCTGATTTCCTGCGGGCAGATGGTACGCATTCTTCGCCCGCGCGAGCAACTGCAGTTGTCCCTGCGCGTCATACTCGCGCAAGACGACATCGCTGGCGGCCTGATCGCCGCGTTGGATGCCCCCGTGCCAATCCACGGAAATAAAAGGTATGGCCTGCCTTGGCCAAGTCAACCACAACAACCCTGCACCCAGTAGGGCGAGCAGCAGGAGCGTGGGCAGACGCAGGCTCATGCTTGGCCCAAGGCACGCGCCACGATGGTATCCCAATGCCCCTGCGCGCGGAGAATCTCCTCACTCAGTTCCCGCACTGCGCCCATGCCACCATTGCGCTGCGCTACCCAATGGGCGCGGGCAAGGACCTCCGGGTGCGCGTCCGCTGGGGCCGCCGCAAGCCCAACGCGACTCAGGATGGCGAGATCAATCAGGTCATCGCCCATATATGCGACTTCTTCATCGCCCAGATTGGTGGCAAACAGCAACTCGGTATAAGCAACGATCTTATCCACGCTCCCCTGATAGACGCGCTGGATGCCGAGATCGCGCGCGCGGTGGGCGAGGGCCTGGGAGTAGCGCGCGGTAATCAACGCGACCTCGATGCCACAGTCCTGCAAGAGGCGAATGCCATGTCCATCACGCACGTGAAAACCCTTACTTTCCTGCCCCTCCGCATCAAAGAGCAGGCGCCCATCGGTGAGCACGCCATCGACATCCAAGACTAGCAGCCGTAAACGGGCGCAACGCGCACGGAAATCACTCATGCTACCCCCGCGTGCAAGAGATCGTGCATGGTGATGGCGCCCTCAAGCTGCCCTTCCCCATCGACAATCAGCAACACCGTCACGCGCTCGCCATCCATACGTGCCACCGCCTCCGCTGCCAGGGCATCGGCGCTGATACACAGTGGTTTAGGCCGATAAAAATCGGCCATCGGGCGACCCCAGAGGTCTTGGCGCTCGCTGAAGGCGCGGCGTAAATCGCCATCGGTAAAGATACCGAGCAAACGGTCGTCGTCGTCCACTACCGTGGTCATGCCCATGCCCTTGCCGCTGATCTCGAGGATCGCTTCGTGCAATGGCGTAGCGAGCCGCACCCGCGGCAGTTGCGTGCCGCGCCGCATCAAGTCCTCTACCCGCAGCAGCAAACGACGGCCCAGGGCGCCCCCCGGATGAGAAAGGGCAAAGTCATCGGCGGAAAAACCGCGCGCCGTAAGTAAGGCCATGGCTAGGGCATCACCCATGGCGAGGCTCGCCGTGGTCGAGGCGGTAGGCGCCAGGTTGAGGGGACAAGCCTCGCGCGCCACCGCACAGTCGAGATGCACGTCGGCCCGTCGTGCCAAGGTGGAGTCTGCGTTGCCCGTAAGGGCGATGAGCGGCACCGCCATGCGCTTGACTACCGGCAGAATGGCAAGCAACTCGGCGGTTTCGCCAGAGTTCGACAAGGCAAGTAGCAGGTCGTCCTGAGTAAGCATACCGAGGTCGCCATGGCTGCCCTCGGCCGGATGCAGAAAGAGGGCGGGGCTGCCCGTACTCGCCAGGGTGGCGGCAATTTTTTTACCGATGATCCCGGATTTTCCCATGCCGCTGACGACGATGCGCCCATGGCAGGCAAGCAGCAACTGACAGGCATGGACGAAGGGCTCGTCGAGCCGCGCCTCAAGGGCCTCCAGGGCCTCGCGCTCTAAGCGTAGCGTCTCGCGACCACTGCGCAAGAGGGCTTCGCGGTCGAGCGTTGGCTCAGTCATTGCTTATGCTCGCTTCATAGGCACGATGGCACTCCGGGTGCTGCGCCATCACCCGCTCCACATCGGCGAATGAGCTCTGCTGCAAGAGTTTCCAGCATTTGAGATTCTCTGCTGCCAAGTGCTGCGGGTGTTGACGATACCAGCCCGCCGATCCATCCTGCGGGCTGCCCGCAAAGATCTCCGGGCGATCTGCCCAAAACAACAAAGCAAACAAGGCAACCGCGCCAAGAAAAATGAGTGCGTAAATGATCTTCATCGACCCTCACACCCGCATACGGCTTCTCTCACTCGATCTCTTCCCCATACTGTGTATTCAGAAGCGCTACCAGCCGCTCCTCACGTTTTTGGAGATCGGCAAGCAAATTTTCGGCCAGATTATCCCATAAGCTGCGCAAAGGCACGAGTGCCGCACCCGACTCCATCTGGTCCAAAAGTTCAGAGACCTTCTCCAGGCTCTCACGCAATTGCAATCCACTGCTCAAACAATTCTTGATCCGCTCGCGTGGGTGCGGAATCCAGGAACGATCCGCGCTGTAGGAACGCAATTTTTCTCCGCATTCCAACAGACGCCGCCGCAGTTTTCCCAACGCACCAATTTTGCTGCTTTTCAATTCTCCCCACAGCGCCAAGTCCATGAGCGTCAACCAGTGTTCACGCCACTCTTGCACCTGCGTGGCACCCGGCTGCACCAGAAACGTTACTTCCGCTTCGTCAAAGGCCATCTATTCCTCCATAGTGCAGGCGTGCGGCCTGCAAGCGCTCGGGCGTGCCCACGTCACACCAATAGCCTTGCTGCTGATAGGCGCGCAGACGGCGCTCAGCGATCCATTGCCGTAGCCATGGCAGCAAAGGGGCAGGGCCAGGCGGAAAATTCTCTAACCAAGCACCGTGTAGAAAAGCCAAGCCAGTGTAGGTGTAAGTCGGCGTGCCCAGGGTAGATAAGGCAACCCTTCTGTCCTGCATAGCGAAATCTCCCTGCGGGTGATGCGCGGGGTTGGCCACCAAGACCAGGCCTGGTTCTTCAGCCAAGAGCGTTGGCAAGGGATGTTCCGTACAAATATCGCCATTGAGCAGCAAAAATGGGAGGTTACCGAGACGTTCCCGCAGCGCAATCAGGGCACCACCGGTCTCCAAGCGCTGTGCGCCTTCATCACTATACTCTAGGGCCATGCCTTGCCACTGGCGACCAAGAAATCGCGGCAACAGGGGCCCCAAATGCGATAAGTTGATGAATACCCGCTCCACCCCGGCAGCAGCCAAATTGTCCAGATGATGGACAATGAGAGGCCGTCCAGCAACGCTCAACAAGGGCTTGGGGAGATAGTCGGTACGCGGACGCAGACGCTCACCCCGTCCCGCTGCCAGAATTACCGCTTGGTGCATGGAGACCAGGCCTGAAACATGGGTACATAGTTCTGCCAAGAGATCTGCCCAGCGAGGAGATCTTCGACATAGGCCCAGAAACGGGGCAAAAACTCCAGATAGGCGCTTTTGCCATCGCGATAGGCCAGACGGCAGAAAATCCCAAGAATTTTCAGATTGCGCTGCAGAGCAACTGTCTCGACCTGATGGCGGAATTCTTCTACCCCGGGGACACGGAATCCTCGCGTGCGTAACTGTTGACGATACAGCTCTATCCACTCGCTGCGCCGTGCTCGACCCCAGTCCCAATAACGATCCCAAAGCAAAGAGGCGAGATCATAGGTCCACGGCCCCACTACCGCGTCCTGAAAATCGATCATCACCACATCGCCGTTTGCCCGTACCAGCAGATTGCGGGCGTGAAAATCGCGGTGCACCCAGATTTGCGGCTGCTGCTGCGCTGCGCCAATCAGCTCGTGAAACAAGGTGCCGAGCTGCTCCTGCTCTCCCGCATCCAACGAGATACCGAGATGCCGTTGCAGATACCAATCGGGGAAGAGCGACAGCTCCTGCAGTAGACGCACCGCATCGTAGGGTGGCAACGGCGGGCGGAGACAAAAATCTTGCGTGGCCGCGGCTAGACCAAGCAGCAGGGGAAACACCCGTGCGAATACCTCGTCTGCGGGCTCTCCCCCATCCAGAGACGCCTTTAGATCCTGCACCGCAACGTCCTCCTGCAATAGCAGACGGTGTTGCAGCGAAACCGCCAAGATTTTTGGCACTGGCAGGGCCGCTGCGGCAAAGCGGCGCTGCACGCGGAGGAATGGCAGTAACTCGCTCGCCTCCGGCACTTGCGCCAGGACTCGCCCCGCAGACGCACGCCAGTACCGGCGCGCACTGGCATCGCCGGGGATGGACTGCAGCGCCGCAGGCTCGACACCCTGTGCGCGGAGAAATCGCTCTGCGGCGGGGTCGAACTGCGGAACGTCACTTGGAGATTGCGACATGCGCGCATTCTGTGCGATTTTACGCACCTATGCCTAGCCCCGGGACACGCATGATGGCCGTAGGCCGGTTTCGCCCGCGGCGCCGGTCCCTGACCTGCGCAGCCGCGATGTTATTTGCTGTGGCTGTGCCTGCCTGGGCACAGGATAGTCCCGTCACCCTCTATGCTGATCAGATTCAAGGGGTGGGCAGCGGCCAATGGACCGCCACGGGAAATGTCGAAGTGCTCTACGGCAATCGCCGCCTCTACGCTAATCAGGCGCATTACGACGAAAAAAAGGACGAGATCATCGCCAAAGGGCAAGTGCATCTGGTCAGCCCCGGAATCGTCACCAATGCGCCACAGGCCACTCTGAAGATCCACAGTAATCAAGGGATCGTTCTCCACCCTCGCTTTCTGCTGCCCAGTCAAGACGGACATGGGCATGCCCTGAGCGGTCGGGAATTGAGTAAAAATCACTATCTTCTGAACGAGGCCTGCTACACGACCTGTCACGGGCGTGTGCCCGCTTGGCAAATAACCAGCGGGCAACTGGATCTCAACCAAAACGAGCAATACATTACCACCTACAACAGCACCTTGAACGTGTATGGTCTGCCCATCCTGTGGTTGCCCTATCTCAGCTTTCCTTTGCAGCGGCACTCGGGTTTTCTGCCACCCACCATCGGCAGCTCCACCATCAACGGCTTCACCCTGGGTGTCCCCTATTACTTCGACATCGCCAGCAATCTGGACGACACCCTCACCGTTGAGGGCCTGACCAAGCGCGGCGTGCTACTGCAAAACCAGTTTCGTTATCTGGAACCTGACTACAGCGGGAAATTACTGCTTGATCTGCTCCCCCACGACAAACTGACTGGCAGCAACGTCTGGGCGGTTTCCTGGCAACACCAGCAGAACCTGGGTGATGGATTTGGCCTCTCGGTCAATTACAACCGTGTGAGCTATCGCAACTTTCTCGCCGATTTGGCGGGTGTCACCGGCTTCAGTGGTGGCTACATTGGTGGCGTAGGCAATGCCCCCTATCTGACATCCACCGGCGCCATCACTTATGGCAATCAACATCTACAAGCGGGAGTGATGCTGCAGGGCTATCAGGAGCTGGCCTTAGGCGGCGCGGTGCCGTACGCCCAGTTGCCCTACGTCTATGCCAATGGCTACTGGCGTCTGGGCAAGACGGGTTATGTCGACTGGCGCAGCAATTTCAACTATTTTTACGCCAGCACTGGCCCCATAGGCCAGCGCCTCGACCTCACCCCCACCATTGGCTGGAAATGGAGCCGCGCCTGGGGCTATCTGGAACCGCAGGCACGGCTTTATTACAGCCACTATCAAATCCAGCGTAACGGCCCCTATGACCGGGTCAGCAATCGCAGCCTACCGGCATTGAGCTTACGTGGCGGCCTGAATTTTGTGCGCGATGGCAGCGGCGGCAGCAGCATCGTCCTCCATCCGCTGTTCAAATACCTCTTCATTCCCCTCCAGGCACAAAACCAGATCCCAAATTTTGATGGCAGCGTTCCCTTCCAAAATTACAATTCGATTTTCACCGATAACTCTTTGTTTGACGGTAGTGATCGCATCAATGCCGCCAACCAGCTCACGTACGGGCTAGAAGGCACAGGTTACAATCCCAATGGGCGGGAGGTCTGGAGCGCGGCTATCGGCCAGATTCACTATTTCAATCGCCAGCAGATCGACCTCGCCGGCAACATCGTGGCGCAGAACGCCCGTTCCAATTACTTCTGGCAAGCACAATATTCACCCCTTGCTAATTTGAACTTCCTCGCCAGTTCGGAAACGAATGCCGACTGGCAACGCTTCGAGCGCATGGATTTCCGTGCGCAATGGCTAGCTCACAACGGCACGGTCCTCAATCTCGACTATCGCTATACACACAACTTTGTCGATCAGGCCGGCGTCTCTGCGGCGCTCCCCATTGCAAAGCAATGGCGCATCTTGGGCAGCTACCAGTACGACGTGCAAGATAACAAACCCTTGGAGCAGCTAGTCGGGATCGGCTATGATGGTGGCTGCTGGACGGCTCAACTGATGATGTTTCACCAGATTTTGCTGGGGGGACAAACGAACAACGCCGTCTATCTGGAAATCGTGCTGCGTGGTTTGACCAGTATTGGTAACAGTTCCAACGGTTTCCTCGATCAATATGTGCCCGGCGCCAGCATGGAGTTCTGATGTCTCGATACCGCTCTACCCTTTTCCTCGCCGTCATCGCCAGCAGTTGTACTGCCTGGGCCGCAACGCCCTTCGTCAACCGGGATACGCTCCTAGCTGCGCCAACAACGCCGCCGTCAAGGGTCTTTTCTGCCCGCTCCACGGTGGCCCCGCAAGCCGCCCCCCTGCCGCAGAACCTCGACTACCTCGACAAGGTAGTAGCCGTGGTCAACGAGCAGATCATCACCTCGCTGCAACTAGATGAGCGGGTAAGCGCCATCAAGGCGCAATTGCAGCAACAGGATCCCAAACAACTGCCGCCCGATGACATTCTGCGTCGCCAGGTTTTACAACAAATGATCTTGCAGGATATTGAAGTACAGATGGCCAAGCGCATGGACATCGACGTCGACCAAGCCACTCTCGATCAGGCCGTTGCGAATATCGCCCGCAGCAACAATTTGAGCCCCGACCAGCTGCGCGCGGCATTAACCCAGCAAGGACAGTCGTGGTCAGCCTTTGAGCGCAACTTGCGCGAGCGTATCCTCGTCGATCGCCTGCAGCAGCAGGAAGTCGAGGCACGCGTGCACCTGGGCAAGGACGAGATTCAGACTTTCGCCCGCCAGATCAAGCAAACAGCTGGCCTGAGCTTTGAATTACAGCAGATTTTCCTGCCACTGCCGGGTGACCCGACTCCCGATGCGGTAAGCACTGTACGTCGCGATGCCGAGCAGGTACACGAGCAACTGGTAAACGGCGCGAGCTTCACCCGCTTGGCAACTGAGGTCAGTGCCGCCCGCGATGCCTTGCAAGGCGGGCGACTGGGTTGGGTCAAGGCCGCCGAGCTGCCTAATAGCGTTAGTCAAACCCTGCTCAAACTCAAGCCCGGCGACATCAGTTCGATCATACCCAGCGCAACCGGCTATCACATTTTTAAGCTCCTTGATGTCAAGCATCAAGAACCCTCGGTAACCGAGGTCAAGGCCGCCATGATCGTCCTGCATGCGGGCAAAGGTATCCAGGAACAAGAGGCGCAATCGCAGGCCAAGGACATCGAGTCAAGTCTGCAATCAGGCGTGAATTTCGGTGAATTAGCCAAGCGTTACAGCCAGGACAGTGCCAGTGCCGCCAAGGGTGGTGAGCTCGGTTGGGTGGCTCCCGGAGGTCTGCCGGATGAACTCGAGCGTGCCCTGATGAGCCTACCCGTAGGCAATGTGAGTGCCCCGGTGCAGGTCGGAAACGCTATCTATATATTGCAGTCACAGGGACAACGACAGTCTGCCCTGAGCGATACCCAGCTCGAATCCGTGGCACGTATGCAGCTCTTCAACCGCACGGTGCGCGAGCGCATGGAAGAATGGCAGCGACGTATCCGTGATGGGGCCTATGTGGAAATTCTCGATCCGGATCTACGCATCCGCAATACCTGAGATGAGCAACGCCCTTTCCACCAGCAAGCAGCCGGCAAGTCCAGAATCCTTACTTGGGCACCGCGCCCTACCGGCCATTGCCTGGACCCCCACCTGGACCCTGCTGCGCAAAGAAGTTTTGCGCTTCACCCGGGTGTGGTTGCAGACCATTGCCGCGCCTTTGGTCACTACTCTGCTCTACCTTTTGGTCTTTGGTCACGCCCTCGGTGGCCACATCCATGTTTATCCTGGGGTCTCTTACATCGCCTTCATCGTTCCCGGCCTGATGATGATGTCGGTATTACAAAATGCCTTTGCCAACAGCTCCTCTAGCCTGATCCAAGCCAAGGTAACGGGGAATATCATCTTTCTCCTGCTCAGTCCCTTGCGGCCAACGGAGATATTTATCGCCATGACCGCAGCTTCCATCGTGCGCGGCATCGCGGTAGGGCTAGCCATCTTGTTACTGGCCTTGCTTTTTCTACATTTACCCCTGCAGCATCCCCTCTGGATTTTGGTGTTTACCGTACTCGGTGCTGGCGGCATGGGAGCGCTCGGTATTGTCGCCGGGCTTTGGGCAGAGAAGTTCGACCAGATTGCCGGCTTCCAGAATTTTCTCATCATGCCGCTGACTTTCCTGGCCGGGGTCTTTTACTCGGTGCAATCGCTACCAGGCATCTGGCGCAAGCTGTCGATGTTCAATCCGTTTTTTTATATTGTTGATGGCTTTCGCTACGGATTCTTCAGTGACGCGGACGTTTCCGTTTGGGCCTCCCTTGCCGTCGCGCTGGTCTTCTTCCTGGTGAGCTCTGCCGTCGCATGGCGTCTGCTCGCCAGTGGTTACAAACTACGCCCGTGAGCAACGGGATCACAGGCAAGATCTTTTCAGGTAAGATAGCGACATGATGCAAGCAGATACTATCCGTTCCCTTATTGAGGCCGGGCTACCCGGTGCTCAAGTGCAAGTCTTTGGTGATGACGGCGCTCATTTTGAGGCCGTCGTCATTGCCGAGCAGTTTCAGGGCCAAACTCTGGTCAAGCGCCACCAGCAGGTCTATGCCTGCCTGGGCGAGCGTATGCGCGAGGAAATTCACGCCCTGCAGTTACGCACCTTGAGCCCCAGCGAAGTCGCAGGCCGCCCCTAAACCCTTTCAGCCAATTCACGAGGTATCCCATGGCCGACATCCAAGACATCATCAAAGACCAGGTTCAGAAACACCCCGTCACCCTATACATGAAGGGTAATCCACGGGCACCACAGTGTGGCTTCTCGGCGCGTGCGGTGCAGCTCTTACAGCAGGCCGGTGTGAAAGAGCTTTTTACCGTCGATGTTCTCGCCGATCCGCAGATTCGCGATGGCATCAAAAAGTTCTCCAACTGGCCGACCATCCCGCAGCTCTATATCAGTGGCGAATTCGTGGGTGGTGCCGACATCATGGCCGACCTCTTTCAGCAAGGTGAGCTGCAGAGTTTGGTGAGCAAAGCACAGGGCTGACGCACGACCGTGGACAAACTGCTCCTACGTGGTAATGGCCCCCTGCGTGGTGAGCTGCGGATCTCCGGGGCCAAAAATGCTGCCTTACCTTGTCTCGCAGCGACTATTTTGGCGCAGGAACCGGTCATCCTGCGCAACGTCCCTCACCTGCGCGATGTTACCACCACCCTTGAGCTCCTCAGCTGTCTGGGCGCGCGGGTGCTGGTGGATGAACAATTAGGGGTAGAAGTTGACCCGCGCAGTGTGCACTCGTTGGTCGCGCCTTACGAATTGGTCAAGACCATGCGCGCCTCCATTCTCGTGCTTGGCCCACTATTGGCCCGCCACGGCGCGGCTGAGGTCAGCCTGCCCGGAGGTTGCGCCATCGGCAGCCGTCCGGTCGCGGTGCATCTAAGCGGGTTAGAAGCTTTAGGTGCCGAAATCCGCCTGGAGGATGGTTTCGTCAAGGCGCGTGCTGAGCGCTTGCGTGGCGCACCCATCGTGATGGAGATGGTCTCCGTTACGGGTACCGAGAATCTGCTCATGGCCGCCAGCCTGGCGGAAGGCCATACGCGCATCGAAAACGCGGCGCGCGAGCCAGAGATTGTCGATTTGGCCAAACTGCTCAATGCCATGGGCGCCAAAATCAGCGGTGCTGGCACCTCGGTGATCGAAATCGAGGGCGTCGATGCCCTGCATGGTTGTGAGCATCAAATTCTCCCCGACCGCATTGAGACCGGCACCTATCTAGTTGCGGCGGCGATGACCGGTGGCGATATCTTTTTGCGGCGTACGAACGCTCGGCTGCTCGATAGCGTTTTGGCGAAACTGCGCGAGGCCGGTGCGGAAATAAGTGAAGATGGCGATGGTGTCCGTCTGCGTATGACACATCGGCCACAAGCGGTGGATATCCGGACGGCGCCTCACCCCGCCTTCCCCACCGATATGCAGGCGCAATTTATGGCCCTGGACGCCATTGCCGAGGGCAGCGCAAAGATCACGGAAACCATCTTCGAGAATCGCTTCATGCACGTGTCCGAGCTGCAGCGGCTAGGGGCACGCATCGACAGCGACGGCAAAACCGCGCTCGTGCGCGGTGTGCCCCGCCTGCAGGGGGCACCCGTCATGGCCACCGACCTACGCGCATCAGCGTGCCTGGTGCTGGCCGGTTTGGTCGCCGAGGGCGAGACCCTGATCGACCGCATCTACCACCTCGATCGCGGCTATGAAGTGATCGAGGAAAAACTGGGAGCCCTGGGGGCAGACATTCGACGGATTCGAAATCAAAGCGGAAAAGCGGCATGAACGATAGCCTCACCATTGCCCTGTCGAAGGGGCGCATTCTCGAGGAAAGTATTCCCCTCTTTGCGGCGGCGGGTATCGAACTTGCCGAAGACCCCGACAAGTCACGCAAGCTGATCTTGCCCAGTACCGATCCCCATGTGCGTTTTCTGGTGATTCGCGCCAGCGACGTGCCCACCTATGTCAGTTGGGGTGCCGCTGATCTTGGCATTGCCGGTAAGGACGTGCTGCTCGAACAGGAAAATTTGGCACTCTACGAGCCTCTGGATTTGCGCATTGGCGTCTGCCGCATGTCGGTGGCGGAACCCGCCGCTCTCGCGGCTGGAGATCGACCGGAAAGCTGGGAGCGCGTGCGTATCGCCACCAAGTATCCAAAAATCACCAAGCGCTTCTTTCAGGCGCGCGGCATTCAAACGGAGATCATCAAACTCTATGGCAGCATGGAGCTAGCACCACTGGTGGGCCTCGCCGATCGTATTGTCGACCTGGTCTCGACCGGCCGTACGCTACACGAGAATGGTCTGGTGGAGGTGGAGGAAATCATGCCCATTTCCAGTCGCCTGGTGGTCAACCCGGCCGCGATGAAGCGCAAAGGCAAGGCCATTGAGGATTTGATTCGTAAATTGGAGGCGAAAATCGGGCAATGAACCGTCTCGACACCAAACAGACAGATTTTGCTTCGGCCTTCTCCGCTCTGCACGGCTGGGAGGCCGGCAGCGACCAGCAGGTTGAGCAGCGCGTGCGCGAGATTCTCGACGCCGTACACAGTCGTGGTGATGCCGCACTACTCGAATACACGGGCCGTTTTGACCGTTTAGAATTGGCAGACAGCGCCGCGCTGGAAATCCCCTTGCGCGATTGCGAAGCGGCACTGGCCACGCTTCCCGCAGAGGGCCGCGCGGCCTTGGAAGCAGCAGCGGAACGCATTCGCAGTTACCACGAGCACCAGCGTGCGCAGGGCTGGGAGATCACAGACGCATCAGGGAACCACCTCGGACAGCGGATTTTGCCCTTGCAACGGGTGGGCATCTACGTGCCCGGTGGCAAAGCCGCCTACCCGAGTTCGGTACTGATGAATGCCTTGCCGGCGAAAGTGGCAGGGGTCGAGGAGATCATCATGACCGTGCCCACCCCAGGCGGTGAAGTAAATCCCTGGGTATTAGCTGCCGCTGCGGTAGCCGGAGTCGATCGCGTCTTTCGTGTTGGCGGCGCCCAGGCCGTTGCCGCCCTTGCCTATGGCACGGAATCGGTACCGGCAGTGGACAAGATTGTCGGTCCCGGCAACATCTACGTTGCCACTGCCAAGCGCATGGTCTTCGGTAAGGTGGGCATCGACATGATTGCCGGCCCTAGCGAAATCCTCGTCCTCAGTGACGGCTCTGCCCCGGCCGAGTGGCTGGCTTGGGACCTCTTGTCGCAGGCCGAACATGACGAAATTGCCCAAAGCATCTTTATTACCTGGGATGCCGCCCATCTGGAGTCTGTTGCTAGTGCCGTCGATAATGCCCTGAGCGAGCTGGATCGTGCACCGATTGCCCGCGAGAGTTGGCAAAATCGTGGCGCCCTGATTTTGACACGTGACGCCGCCGAGGCTTGCGCCCTGGCCAATCAGGTGGCACCGGAACACCTAGAGCTAGCGGTAGAGGAACCGCGCGCCCTCTTGCCGCAAATCCGCAATGCCGGCGCCATCTTCCTCGGCATTCACACCTGCGAGGCACTGGGGGACTACGTCGCCGGGCCCAATCATGTGCTGCCCACCGGCGGTAGCGCCCGCTTTTCCTCACCTCTGGGCGTGTATGACTTCATCAAGCGCAGCAGCCTCATTGAGGCAAGCCCGACGGGTGCAGCGGAATTGGGACGCCTAGCGCAGGCCCTAGCCGAGGCTGAAGGCCTGACGGCGCACGCGCGCTCAGCGGCCGCGCGCACCCGGGCAGGTCAATGAGCACCAAGACGCTCCAGGAACAGCTCCTGCGCCCAGTAGTGCTGGGCAGCCATGCCTATGCAGTGGCGGATAGCACGGGCTTGATCAAGCTTGATGCCATGGAAAACCCCTATAGCCTACCTGCAAGCCTGCGCCAGAGCTGGCTCGACGCCCTACATAATGCCGAACTCAATCGCTATCCCACGCCCCGGCCAGTGGAGCTGATGCGAGCATTGGCGGCACACGGTGGGATCCCGGCGAGCATGGAGCTGATGCTCGGCAATGGTTCCGATGAGCTGATCCAGATCCTGATCTCGGCCGTGGCGGGTGCCGGGCGGCCTATCATGGGCGTTGATCCCTCTTTTGTGATGTACCGCATCCTCGCCGAGCAACAAGGTCTGGCCTATCATTCCATTCCTCTCGACGCCAATTTTCAGCTCGACCTGCCGGCCTTTTTGGCAGCAATGGAGCGCTGCAATCCGGCCATCGTCTTTCTCGACTGGCCCAACAACCCCAGTGGGCAGATGCATCCCGTGGCGAGCCTGGAGGCCATCTGCGCCGCAGCGCCCGGCCTAGTGGTAGTGGACGAGGCGTATCACGCCTTTAGTGAACTGAGCTTTGCCGAGCATCTGGGCCGCTGGCCCAATCTCTTGCTACTGCGTACGCTGTCCAAAGAAGGGCTGGCGGGTCTACGCCTGGGTTTCCTGGCGGGGCCGGCAAACTGGGTACAGGAACTCGACAAACTGCGCCTGCCCTACAACATCAATATCCTGACCCAGAAGAGCATCACCTTCGCCCTGCAGCACGCCGAGGTCCTGGCCCTGCAAGCGGCCGAGATCCGTAGCCAGCGGGAACTGGTATACGAGCGCCTGCTCGCTCTCGGGGTACAAGTCTGGGCCAGCCGTGCCAATTTTCTGCTCTTTGCACTCCCCGGGCGAGCCGCCGCCATCCATGATGGACTAAAACAAGCCGGAATCTTGCTCAAGGCCTTTACAGGACACCCCCGCCTCAGTGAATATCTGCGCGTGAGTATCGGCACACCTGCCGAAAATCGTGCCTTTCTTGCTGCCTTGGAAGAGTTGCTATGAGCCGCGTTGCGGAAATTCGTCGTGATACCCTGGAAACGCAGATTGCCGTGCGCCTGGAGCTGGATGGCTCCGGTCAGGTACAGCTGCAAACCGGGCTACCGTTTCTCGATCATATGCTGCATCAAATCGCCCGCCATGGTCTCTTTGACTTGGAGATTGAGGCGCACGGTGATCTCGAGATCGACGCCCATCACACCGTCGAAGACATCGGCATCACCTTCGGTCAGGCCTTTGCCCGTGCCGTGGGCGACAAGGCCGGCCTAACCCGCTATGGCCATGCCTATGTGCCCCTGGATGAAGCCCTGTCGCGGGTGGTGGTGGATCTGTCGGGGCGACCGGGACTGGTCTATGCCGTCGAATTTCCGCGCGCACAGATCGGCAGTTTTGACGTCGACCTGCTGCATGAATTCTTCCAGGGCTTTGTCAATCACGCCCAGGTTACTCTGCATCTGGATGCCCTGCGCGGCAACAATGCCCACCATATTGCCGAGACCATTTTCAAGGCCTGTGGTCGGGCACTGCGCATGGCAGTGAGCCCCGATCCGCGAGCGGGGAACAGCATCCCCAGCACCAAAGGGACGCTGAACCGATGAGCCGCAGCACCACGGTAGGGATCGTCGACTATGGCATGGGCAACCTCTATTCGGTGGCCAAGGCGGTCGAGCACCTGGGTGGCAAGGCAGTAGTCAGCGCCAAGCCAGCGGAGCTCGCCGCATGTGACCGCCTGATCTTCCCGGGGGTGGGGGCCTTTGGCGACTGTATGGCGGCACTGGAAGAGCGCGAGCTGGATGAATTTCTCCGCATTGCCGCGCAAAACCGCCCCTTTCTGGGTATCTGTCTGGGCATGCAAGCACTGCTGGAGTCGAGCGAGGAACATGGCGAACACGCGGGTCTGGGCATTCTGCCAGGGCGTGTTTTGCCCTTTCCCGAAGAAGTTCTGCAAACGCCCCAAGGGCAACCTTTGAAGGTCCCGCACATGGGCTGGAATCAACTGCATCAGCTGGCACCCCATCCCCTCTTTGCTGGCGTCCCGCAGGATGCACACTTCTATTTCGTACATTCCTATTATGTCGAGCCGGCACATCCCGACCTGCTCGCTGCCTTTGCCGATTACGGCTTTCCCTTCTGTGCGGCGATTGCCGCCGACAACCTCTTTGCCCTGCAGTGCCATCCAGAAAAAAGTGGCACCGCAGGATTGCGCCTGCTCGGCAATTTTTTGCATTGGTCCGGTGACTGCCCCGGCAGCTGTGATGTCGCGTGAGAGTGGAGAGAAGAACATGTTGTTGATACCCGCGATCGACCTCAAAGGCGGCCATTGCGTGCGCCTGCGCCAGGGGCGTATGGACGAGGATACCGTCTTTTCTGCAGACCCCGTCGCCACTGCCCGGCGCTGGGTGGAAGCGGGCGCGCGCCGCCTGCACATTGTCGACCTGGACGGTGCCGTGAGTGGCGAACCCATTCATGCACAAGTCATTGGCGAAATCTCGCAGAGCTTCCCCGATCTGGAGATCGAGGTGGGCGGCGGCATTCGCAGTGAAGAACAAATCGAGAGTTACGTTCTCGCCGGGGTGAATTACGTCATTATCGGAACCCAGGCGGTCAAAGCGCCCGGCTTTGTCGCCGAGGCGGCCCTTGCCTTTCCCGGACACATCATCGTCGGTATCGATGCGCGCGATGGCAAGGTGGCAACCGAAGGCTGGTCGAAGCTCTCGCGCCATGACCCCATCGATCTTGCGCAGCACTTTGCCAACGACGGCGTAGAGGCCATCATCTACACCGACATTAGTCGTGACGGCATGATGAGCGGCCCCAACATCGAGGCCACGGTCAAACTCGCCCGCAGCATCCCGGTGCCGGTAATTGCTTCCGGTGGCATTGCTAACCTAGAGCAACTTCTGGCGCTACAAGCCTATGAGGAAGAGGGTATCTGCGGCGCCATTACCGGACGCGCCATCTACGAGGGTACCCTTGATTTCGCCAGCGCCCAGCGCCGGCTGGATACCGGCCATGCTGAGTAAGCGCATCATCCCCTGTCTCGATATCGATCAGGGCCGCGTCGTCAAAGGCGTGCAGTTTCTCTCCTTGCGCGATGCCGGCGACCCGGTCGAGACGGCCGCCCGCTATAATGCCGAGGGCGCTGACGAACTCACCTTTCTCGATATCTCTGCCAGTCATGAGGGGCGGCAGACCATGGCCGACGTGGTCTCCGCCGTCGCTGCGGAGGTCTTTATACCCCTCACCGTGGGCGGTGGCGTGCGTAGCGTTGAGGATGTGCGCACCTTACTGCTGGCCGGCGCCGACAAAGTCAGTATCAACAGTGCTGCCGTCGCTACTCCTGAGTTGGTGCAGCAAGCCGCGCAGCGCTTCGGCAACTCCTGCATCGTGGTCGCGATCGACGCGCGGCGCAGCGGCGACCATTGGGAGGTCTTCACCCACGGCGGCCGTCGTCCGACCGGGCTGGATGCCGTAGCCTGGGCGCAGCGTATGGCTGCCCTCGGCGCCGGCGAGATTCTGCTGACCAGTATGGATCGCGATGGCACCGGCGAGGGCTTCGACCTTGAGCTGACCCGAGCCGTAGCCAACGCCGTGCCGGTGCCCGTCATCGCCTCCGGGGGCGTGGGCAAGCTCGAAGATTTTGCGGCAGGAATCGTGTACGGCCATGCCGATGCCGTGCTCGCCGCCAGCGTCTTTCATTTCGGGCAGTTTCGTATTCCCGATGTGAAGAACGCCTTGGCGCTGCAAGGCATTCCCATGCGTCTGGATGCCTGAGGCATCCAGATCCAACGCGTTTGCGTAGAGAGAATTATGGATCGCCAAACCGAACAACTCGTAGCTGCGGTGCGCTGGAACGAGCAAGGCTTGGTGCCTGCCATCGCCCAGGATGCGCGCAGTGGGCAGGTATTGATGCTGGCGTGGATGAATGCCGAGGCCCTGCGCCTGAGTCTTGCAGAAGGTCGCGGCATTTATTGGTCGCGTTCGCGCCAAGCCCTGTGGCGCAAGGGCGAGAGCTCCGGCCACGTGCAGCACCTGCAAAGCGCCCACTTGGATTGTGACGGTGACACCATCCTCTTGCGTGTGCTGCAGGAAGGCGCCGCCTGTCACACCGGGGCGGCCACCTGTTTTTTCCGCGATGCCGAGGACAATGCCTGGCAGGACAATAGTCCGCCTGGAGGCAGCGTGCTCGACGAGCTGCAGGCCACCATCCACCGTCGGCGCCAGTCCGACCCGGCACAGTCCTACGTGGCCAAGCTGCTCCATGGGGGCCGCGATCGGATTTTGAAAAAGGTGGGCGAGGAGTCGGCGGAATTCCTCCTCGCCTGCAAAAATCCCGAGACGCAGCCAGTGATTGCCGAGGCTGCAGACCTTTTGTTTCACCTATTGGTGGCATTAGAGGAACGAGATTTGCATATAGATGAGGTATTGGGCGAGCTGCAACGCCGCGAAGGGGTGTCGGGTCTAGTGGAAAAGGCATCGCGGAAGTCGGCTTGACGCTGTTCCGAGTCTTGACTATGGTCAACAGTACATCGCCATATCGTCCCGGTTGGGAAGGAGATCAGTATGGGCGCTTTTAGCATCTGGCATTTAATTATCATCTTATTGATTGTGGTGGCCCTTTTCGGCACCGCCAAGCTACGTAATGTGGGTTCCGATCTAGGTTCGGCCATCAAAGGCTTCCGCTCCGCGGTAAAGGAAGAGGAAGAAAAAAAAGAAAAAGAGGCCGCGATTGGACACACCATCGAGGCTGAGGTTAGCCCGAAAACCGAGCAGGAAAGCGTGCACCACGGCTAAGCCATGTTTGACTTCAGTTTTGGTGAACTCGCTCTACTAGCGGTCATCGCTTTGTTGGTGGTGGGGCCGGAAAAACTGCCCGAGCTGGCGCGCACAGCGGGCAAGTGGGTGGGCTATTTCCGCCGCACAGTAAATAATGTGCGATCGGAAGTGGAACAACAGCTGCTCCTTGACGAGATGCGTAAAGAGGCAGAAAAGCTCAAGGGCTATGCCAATGAACCCTTGCAGGAAGTAGAGAAGTTCAAAGCGAGTATCGAAGAACCCCTGCTAGCAGACGCGGGGACTTCTGCAGAAAATACTGAAGAGCGGGCCTCTACGGTGGAAGGCGAGGCAGAGGTAACTCTGCCCGCCGGAGTCAGCGGCCCTTCCCGCCCGCAGGGTCAGATCTTGCACTGACGCCCCGTCGGCTCCAGGGCATCAGCGCCCCTGTTGACACCTTTATAGCCCCGGAAAATTCATGGCGAGTGCAGACAAACTGAGCGACTCAGCAGAAAACACCTTTATTGGTCATCTCTTGGAGTTGCGCCGCAGGGTCCTGTTCTCGGTCATCGCCTTGTTTGCCGGCTTTCTCGTTTCTTACCCCTTCGCCCAACAAATCTATGGCATTCTTGCCCAACCACTGATATCCGTGCTGCCGAAAGGTAGTCACCTGATCTATACCAGCCTGCCCGAGGTCTTTCTCACCTACGTACAGTTGTCGCTCATCTCCGGTTTCATTTTAGCGTTGCCGGTGATCTTGTATCAGTTTTGGGCCTTCATTGCGCCGGGTCTCTATACCAACGAGCGCAGGATATTTTTCCCCATCCTGTTTACCTCTCTTGCGCTCTTCGTCGCGGGCATCGTCTTTGCCTATTATGTCGTCTTTCCTAACGCCTTTCGCTTCTTCGCGAGCTTTTCCGGGCACGACATCACCGCCATGCCCAAGGTCAGCAATTATCTGGCGCTGATCGTTAAGTTTTCCCTGGCCTTTGGGCTCGCTTTTCAGATCCCGATCCTAGTGGTGGTACTGGTGCAGATTGGCATTCTGCAACTCGACACGTTACGGCGTGGACGGCGCTATGCCTTCCTCGTCTGCGCCATTGCCTCGGCCATTCTCAGCCCTCCCGACGTGATGTCGATGATCTTGCTGATGATCCCGATGTATATGCTATTTGAAATGGGACTACTCTTTTCTGCTTACTTTGAGCGCAAACGCCTGCGTGCCGCCAACAATGCTCCCGAAGAGGAGATCGATCCCGACCGCGTCATGGATGATGCCGAGGATAGCTTCCACGACAAAGATGAGTAACACAGGACTTTTCTCCCCCCTGTGCTATGCTGCAGTAAAGATTCACAAGGGAGGTGTCCGTTGACCCAAGTCCTGACCACAAATGCCAGCGATGTCGAGGCCATACTCGCCGCACGCCACCATGATCCGTTTGCCTTTCTCGGCCAGCATCACGCCGAGAGTAGCTGGGTGCAACGGGCATTCTTGCCTGATGCTACCCAGGTCGAACTGCTTCCCAAACGCGGGAAGGCGCGGCCCATGCAGTGTTTACACGAAGCCGGCATATTCGTTTCCGAATCCAGCACACAATTGTCGCAGCCTTACCGCTTGCGCTGGCAGGATGGTGGCGGAAACTGGCACGAGCAACACGACCCTTATACCTTCCCGGCGATTCTTGGTGATCTCGACATCTACCTCTTTGGCGAAGGGCGCTGGCTGGATGCCTACCACAGCCTGGGCGCGCATCGCCGCCAATATGAGGGAGTGGATGGCGTATTCTTCGCTGTCTGGGCCCCGAACGCCGAGCGCGTCAGTGTAGTCGGAGATTTTAACGCCTGGGATGGCCGTGCCCACCCCATGCGCGCGCGCGGTCAGAGCGGTCTTTGGGAGATCTTCCTGCCTGCCCTTCCTGCCGATGCCATCTACAAATTCGAACTGCGCCATCGGGATTCTGGTAGCGTATTCGCCAAAACCGACCCCTACGCGCAGTGCTTCGAACTCCGCCCGGAAACGGCGGCCCGGGTCGTGGAATCATATCACCAGTGGCAGGATCAGGACTGGCTGGAACAGCGCGCCGCGCGCGACTGGCAGAAGGCGCCGATGAGCGTGTACGAGGTACATCTCGGCTCCTGGAGACGGCGCGCCGATGGCAGCTTTTGCAGTTATGCCGAGCTGGCCGAAGGGTTGGTAGCCTATTGCCAAGAGATGGGTTTTACCCACCTCGAATTGCTCCCGGTCATGGAGCATCCCCTCGACGAATCGTGGGGTTATCAGGTCAGCGGCTACTTTGCACCCACCAGTCGTTTTGGTACACCGGACGAGTTTCGCGCCTTTGTCGATCATTGCCATCAACACGGCATTGGCGTGCTGCTCGACTGGGTGCCGGGGCATTTCCCGCGCGATAGCTGGGGGCTAGCCCGCTTCGATGGAACCCCTTTATATGAACACGCCGACCCCCGTGAGGGCGAACACAAGGACTGGGGCACCTACATCTTCAACTTTGGTCGTAACGAGGTCCGCAACTTTCTCCTCAGTAACGCCTGCTATTGGGCCGAGGAATTTCATCTCGACGGCTTTCGCGTGGATGCCGTCGCCTCCCTGCTCTATCGCGATTATTCGCGCAAGGAAGGGGAATGGATCCCGAACCAGTATGGTGGGCGGGAAAACCTCGAAGCAATTGACTTCCTCCGTGAATTACACGTGGCCTTACATGAGCGTTATCCGGGAATTCTCAGCATTGCCGAAGAATCCACTGCCTGGCCCATGGTCTCCCGTCCCACCTATCTCGGCGGTCTGGGATTTTCTATGAAATGGAACATGGGCTGGATGCATGACACCCTAAGCTATATGCAACTCAACCCCATCCACCGCCAGTATCACCATGACGCCCTAACTTTCAGCCAGCTCTATGCCTACACCGAGAACTTCGTCCTGCCCCTCTCCCACGACGAGGTGGTGCACGGCAAAGGCTCTCTCCTCGACAAGATGTCTGGCGATGCCTGGCAACGCTTTGCCAACCTGCGTCTGCTCTTCAGCTATCAGTTTGCCCATCCTGGCAAAAAACTCAATTTCATGGGCAATGAATTTGGCCAGGGACGCGAGTGGAATAGCGGTAGCGAACTCGATTGGGAGCTTTTGGATGTCGATTGGCACCGCGGTGTGCAGCAGATGTTTCGTGATCTCAACCATCTGCATCGGAGCACCCCTGCCCTGCATGAACAGGACTTTCAGCATGAGGGCTTCCAGTGGATCGACTGCCATGATGCTGGACAATCGGCGCTAAGTTTCCTGCGTTGGGACCGTGCGGGAAATTTTGTCGTCGTGCTCTGTAATTTTACCCCCGTACCGCGGCAGCAGTACCGCATTGGCGTGCCTCGTAACGGTAACTATCGGGAAATTTTCAATAGCGATGCAGCCGCCTATGGCGGCAGCAATATCGGTAACCCGCCGCAACAGAGCGAGAATATCGCTTGGTCTGGACTGCCAGTCAGTCTGTCGCTGACTTTGCCGCCCCTGGCGGTGCTCTATCTGGCATGGAGTGATTGAGCCGTGCTCTTGCTCTACCTGATCATCGCTGTTATCGCCGGCCTGGCAGAGCTCTTCACTGGCACCTTTTACCTTGCTGCCGTTGCCCTTGCCGCGTTAATTACCCTCATTGCCGGATTCGTCCTGCCGCAGCTCACCTTGCATTGGGTCTTTCTTGCCAGCAGTATCATCCTCATTCTCGCCAGCACTTGGCTGCGTCATCGCCTGGCGCGCAAAGCTAGTGGTGTCGATGATCTCGACCTGGGCCAGGCCGTAGAGATCCTACGCGGCCCGGATGCGCAAGGGCGCTATCGCGTTCGCTATCGTGGCAGTGAGTGGCCCGCGGTACTTGAGGAGGACGACAGCGCCTGTGCCGGCGCCTCTGCCGTCATCGTCGCCCACGAAGGCAATCTTTTGCACATTGCCCTACTTCCACCATCGTCCAGGGAGTCGCTATGCCCACCACCCTCATCAGCATCGTCGTCGTCCTGATTGTCGTCTTTTTTGTGTTGCGCGCCGCGATTCGCGTCGTGCCGCAGCAGCGTGCCTGGGTAGTCGAGCGCCTCGGCCGCTATCATTTAACCCTGCACCCCGGCCTGAATGTCGTTGTGCCCTTCATTGATCGCGTCGCCTACCGTTTCGACATGCGCGAATTACCCATGGAAGTGCCGGCACAAATCTGTATCTCCCTAGATAACACCACCATGACCGTAGATGGTGTGCTCTATGTGCAGATTACCGATGCCGTGAAGGCCGCCTACGGCTCCAGCAACCCCTTCACCGCCGTCGTGCAGCTGGCACAGACCAGCATGCGCTCGGAGATTGGCAAGCTGCACCTCGATGCCGCCCTCTCATCGCGGCAACTCCTCAACGCTGCCGTTGCCGAGGCGGTGGACGAGGCGGCACTCAACTGGGGCGTGAAGGTTCTGCGCTATGAGATAAAAGACATTACCCCACCGACGGAGATCATCCGCGCCATGGAGCTGCAGATCACTGCCGAGCGAGAAAAACGCGCGATCATCGCCAAATCCGAAGGGCAGCGGCAGCAGCAAATCAACACCTCCGAGGGGCAACGGCAACAGGAAATCAACGTCGCGGATGGCCGCAAACAGGCCGAGGTGCTGCGTGCCGAAGGCGAAGCACAAGCCATTGCCCTGGTCGCCGATGCCACCGCCAAGGCCATTGCCACCATCGGCGCCGCGGCACGCGAACCCGGTGGTATCGAGGCACTGCAGATGCAATTGGCTAAAGATTACATCGAAAAATGGGGCAATCTCGCCAAGGCCAGCACCAACTTGGTCATTCCCGCTGATCTGGGCAACGTTGGTGCCCTGGTCTCCACGGCGCTCGCCATCGTGCAGAAAAATGGCGCGGCAGCCATGTCGTCTAGTGGAGGAAATCCATAACGGCATTGATCGACCATGCGCAGCCATCTCTCCCTGACAACGGAAGGCGAGCGCGTCTATGCAGAATTGCGACGTATCGCTATAGATTTCTGTCGTGAGCAGCTAGCGGATTTGGACCGCAAATCTGTACGTGAGGCAACTGCAGCCCTGCAAAACCTACTACAAACCTTAACTGGCTTTCAGCGATGACTGCGGCACCAACCACCAACAATGCTTCGTTGAATCGTCCACTGATAACGCTGTCTATCATGCTGGCGACCATTATGCAGACGCTGGACAGCACCATTGCCAACGTCGCCCTGCCGCACATGCAGGGTAGCCTGTCCGCAACACTGAATCAGGTAGGATGGGTGCTTACCTCGTACATTGTTGCTACCGCTATTGCTACCCCAATGACGGGTTGGTTGGCCGAGCGCTTCGGAAAACGCAACGTGCTGTTGGCATCGGTAGTGGGCTTCACCCTTGCATCTATGTGGTGCGGCATTTCTACTTCGCTTGCCGAGATCGTTTTGGCTCGAGTGTTCCAGGGCGCCTTCGGAGCGGCGTTGGTGCCCCTCGCGCAGACCACCCTGCTCGATATCAACCCACGGGAAAAGCAAGGCTCTGCCATGGCTATGTGGGGGATGGGGGTAATGGTTGGCCCGATCATCGGCCCCACTTTTGGCGGTTGGTTAACGGATAGCCTGGGCTGGCGCTGGGTATTTTTCATCAATGTGCCGGTAGGTATTCTGGTCACCTCATAACCTACCTGCTCCAGCTTTTGGGCGGCTAAATTGGCCGTGCGTATCTCCTGCATCGACAACTCAGGATGGGCATGGATGTCTTTGTACAACGTCTCCAGCTCGGGTAAGAAAGTTTTTAGATTTTGTACAATCGCTTGGCTTGCTGTGCTCGTCATCGTTACTCTCCTGAAGGGTCGATGTCCTACCATTGATGATAGCTCAACAGGCGGCTTGTGATGGGACATTTTGCAGATTCGTCGTCGCGACGGCTTCGCGCCATTTTAGCCATGCGTTTCGATTCGGGGGATTAGATTTCAGTCAAAGACAGGTAATGGGCAAGTAACAGCACCATGGTGACGCTGCAGCGATCGCGCCTATTTGACGCTCCCCGCTGACGCGCCTACGGTAGCCTTGATGAGGTTGTGTGGTCGGCAAAACGCAACACAGCCTCGGCTACAAATTCTCTCTTTCCCCCAATGAGGTCATCCATGGAAAATCCGATCCGAGACAAAGTTGTTGTGATTACCGGCGCCAGTAGCGGTTTGGGCGAGGCTGTTGCCCATGCCCTCTCCGCAGCGGGAGCCATTGTTGTGCTTGGCGCACGGCGCAAAGATCGCCTGGAGAGCTTGGCGCACAAGCTACAGGAAAAGGGTGGCCAAGCCCTTGCCGTTACGACAGACGTTACCTCGCGTCAGCAAGTGCAAAATTTAGTGGATCGCACGGTAGAGCGCTTCGGGCGCGTCGACGTCATGATCAACAATGCTGGGCTGATGCCTAGCTCGCCTTTCGAGCGCCTCAAGGTCGAGGATTGGGAGCGCATGGTAGACGTCAACATCAAGGGCGTGTTGTATGGTATCGCTGCCGCCCTACCCTATATGCAGAAGCAAAAATCCGGACACATCATTAATGTGTCGTCTGTAGCTGGGCACAAGATCCGAGCTGGTGGAGCGGTGTATGCGGCTACCAAGCACGCCGTACGTGCCTTGTCCGAGGGTTTGCGCCAGGAAGTAAAGCCCTACAATATCCGCACCACCATCATTTCGCCCGGAGCAGTGGCCACCGAACTGCCAGACAGCATTACCGAGCCAGATATCGCCGAGGTCATTCACAAGGTCTACGAACATGCAATTCCTGCAGATACCTTTGCACGTGCCGTCCTTTTCGCGATGAGCCAACCCGAAGATGTCGATATCAACGAAATTTTATTCCGTCCGACGCAACAAGAATTTTGATCGGCGGCTAGGAAAACTATCTTGTTCCCGCTGGGGCCCAATCCGGGTCCGATGACTTCTCCAGGATGATGATGAAATTACCGATTTTTTTCCGCAACCAGATCGAAAAAACGGAAAACAAACTGGGACATTGGGATTCCTACGTGCGGAGCCTGTATGTGACCAGCTTGGTATTGGCAGGATACTTTGCTGGCTACGAGGTCAACAAACTCGCGCCAATTCATGCCACCGAAAATTTGATCGGTGCGCTGTGGGCAGCAGCTACCGTATTGACCGTGTACAAAGACCATAGCGCGGAAAGCCAAAAAAGTTTTTTCGCGGTAATTTCCGCTGCCTTCCTCGGCTCGCTCATCGCCGTGGCCTATCTCCTATGGCTTCCACAACAGGTATGGGGCTTGGCGCCGGTCATCATACTAAGCATGCTGTTGAGTCAGGTGTTGGGTTTTCCCGACCGCGGCCGACAAATGGTCTCTATGTTGCTCATCATAGTCGTTTTCTCGCATATCAGCGAAAATTCACCTTGGGTAAATGCCGGGATGCGCGATCTCGAGGTCTTTGTTGGTGCGGCAGTAGGCCTCGCTGGCGGATATTTTGGCGAAAAAATGCCAGGGTTGGATGATGATTGACGCGTATCTCCATAGTCAGAGGCATCAACGTCTATAGTTTTTGCGAGCAGCCGTTCCAGCCGAATTTAGAATAACCGATGGACTATGATTGTAGTTGGATTCGATCCCTATGTCGCTGTTTTTTCCGGTTGTACATACTGTGATCGGCTCGGGCTAATAAGGCCTCTGCGCTCTCATCGGGCTCGGCGGTGACCACTCCAATACTTGCGCCTGCATAGTCGATCTGTGTTTCGCCCAACGAATATTCGCCTACCAACTGGCCCTGGAGTCGCGTTTCCCAGGCGTACTGCGCTTGATCTGGGTCGTTGTGTTGGCAAAGACCAAAGATGACAAACTCGTCTCCTCCGTAGCGACCGATGAAGTCACCCTCCCGAATCCCATTGCGCAGACGGCGCGCAACCTGCTGCAGAAATAAATCACCTGCTTGATGTCCATAGCGGTCGTTGATGAGCTTGAAGCCATCGAGATCAATGAATGCAAGTTGCACCCGCATCTGGAAACGCTGGGAATTGGCCAAAGCTCGGTTCAGATCAGCAAAAAGCGCGCGACGATTGCTGACGGCTGTAAGTGCATCCTGATAGACGTCGGCATTGAGATTATCATTTTCTTGTTGAAGTGTGAGAATCAGACGCTCATGCTCCCATTCGCGGGTGAGAAGCACTGACAGCATCTCCAAAAGCCGCAATTGCTCGGTATCCAGACACACACTGCGGCGATCGACGGCACAGAGTGTGCCATGTGCCTGTTCGGTACCACTATACAC
>NZ_JBFRXP010000016.1:0-61077 GCF_041146875.1 Acidithiobacillus sp. IBUN Pt1247-S3
AACCAGCCGCGTCTCAGCAACTGACTCTGTTGTAGTGGAGCGTTTTAAAATCGCTATTCGCAATATCAATGAGTTATAAAATTAACTGTCGAACTCGGGGGCCCAGGCTCCAGCGCCCTCGGGGTGATGATTACCCCCACATATACCGACGGTGACTTCTTCGCGCGTGATGAACTATCTTATGTGCGTTTAACGAACTATACGACTGGCTTTGGTGCCGACAACCGCCCCGACCAAATCCGCGACATCCTCGAAACCGGTTTCTGGTTTTAAGCTATCCTCGTAGTTGTTTTGGTGCCAACCTAGCGTTGGCACCTTTTTTTATGGCATCGCGCGCACAATTTCCGTAATTACGGCATCGAGCCCTTCCCCCGTTTTGAGGTTGGTAAAAACAAAAGGGCGCTCGCCACGCATACGGCGCGTGTCGCGCTCCATCACTTCCAGGCTTGCGCCAACATAGGGGGCAAGGTCGATTTTGTTGATGACCAAGAGGTCAGAGCGTGTGATTCCCGGGCCACCCTTGCGCGGTATTTTATCCCCGGCAGCCACGTCAATCACGTAAATACTCATGTCCACCAACTCCGGGCTAAACATTGCGGCTAGGTTATCGCCACCACTCTCGACAAATAACAGCTGCACCAAAGGAAAGCGGATCTCAAGATCCTCTAGCGCCGCCAAGTTCATCGAGGCGTCTTCCCGAATGGCCGTATGCGGGCAGCCACCCGTTTCCACACCAATAATGCGGTCAGCAGACAACGCCTGTGCGCGTTGCAGAAACTCCGCGTCTTCGCGCGTGTAGATATCGTTGGTGACCACGGCGAGTTCATATTGCCCACGCATACGCTTGCACAAGGCTTCGAGTAACGCGGTCTTTCCAGAACCCACTGGGCCAGCGATCCCTACCCGTAGCGCTTCCATAAGTCTCCTCTCTTAGCTTCGATACAAGCGACTATACAAACTCTCATGCTGCATGCTGGCTATTGCCAAGCCACTGTTCCAAGCAAACAGATCCTCATCCCTAGCGGACGTAGCAAACTCTACTACCTGCTCGATGGAGTCCTGTAACTCCCAGAGTACTGTTTGCCCTGCGCTTTGCCCGAGAGGCATCAACCGGACTCCCGCCACGATTAAATTCGCCAACCAGGAATGCATATAGGTAAATATCGCCTCAACAATGGGCAGTTCGGCGACAACAGCAAACAGCGCAAATACCGATGCGTATTGGCTCGGAGCGTATTGCACAGGGAGGGCATCGGGTCCGGCCAGTTCCCGCAGAAGACGCCATAAAGCTCGCGCCATGTGCCGATTTTGTAGAGCTAGCTCTTCGCTCTCGCGGCTTGCCGCCAACCACGCATCCCAATATTCGAGCGAATTTGCTTGTTTCTGCATAGCAGCATGCAAGAGACGATGGAGTATCGCGGCTTCCACGCGGATGGGCCCGCAGTGCAGGTGCTGTTCCAGCCAGCTCCGCAAATCCGGTGCGGCTTGCAAGTGCCCCTGCTGAACCAAAGTTTCCAGTCCCTCAGAGTAGGAGAACGCCCCAACCGGCAGATTTGCGCTCCCCAGTTGCAGGAGACGGCCCAGGGCTCGCAAGTCAGGCATGTGCATGACTGTGCGCGCGATAGGCACCGGGGTCAGGCACAAATGGGGCAATTTCCTCCACACAATCCACCCCACCCAGGTGTTCTATGAGATGGGCAAGAACGTGATCGGGTTTGATGCGCAGGTAGTCTGGTGCCAACTCCATGGCCACATGACGATTGCCCAGATGATACGCCGCACGCAGCAAGGCAAACGGGTCGGCCGCGCGCAGGGTATAGACTGACTCTGCCTGTACCTGCACCACCGCAATCGCCTCACCCTCTTGCGTACAGAGAACCTCAGTAGGGATGAGGACGCTGCCGCGCGGTAGCTGGAGGGTTAATTCGCGGCCATCGGCTAGAGAAATCCGTTGCCGTGCCTTTTCTCGCTCCTCCGCGCGCAAATATAGGGTCGGTAGCCGATCAAACTCTTGCGCTTCCGCCAGTGGTCGCTTGTGGGTGATGAGAATCGTCATAGTCAAAACAGAAAGTAGCGTTGCGCCAGCGGCAGTTCGCTGGCCGGGTCGCAGATCAAAAGCTGACCATCAGCATGTACGGCATAGGTCTGTGGATCTACGTCGATAACGGGGAGATAGCTATTATTGATCATGTCTTTTTTGCCAATCTGGCGGGTATTAGTCACGGGCAAGACTTGCCGTTGCAATCCCAAGCTGCGCGCGATCTCCCGCTCCCAAGCATGTTGCGAGACGAAGGTAAGGGAGGTCTGCCAGCGCGCAGCTCCATACGCCGCAAACATCGGTCTACCATACACCGGCTGCGGGGTGGGGATGCTCGCATTGGCGTCGCCCATTTGCGCCCAGGCAATCATCCCGCCTTTGAGGACCAGATCAGGCTTTACCCCGAAGAAGGCGGGCTTCCATAAGACGAGGTCGGCCAGTTTTCCTGGCTCCACCGAACCAATGTGTTGCGCCATGCCGTGCGTGATTGCGGGATTGATAGTGTATTTTGCGATATAGCGCTGGGCGCGGAAGTTATCCTGTGTGGCGGAATCCTCCGGCAACGCCCCCCGCTGTACCTTCATTTTGTGCGCCGTTTGCCAGGTGCGCAGAATCACCTCACCTACCCGACCCATGGCTTGCGAATCTGAAGCCATCATTGAGATGGCACCCAGATCCTGCAGAATATCCTCGGCGGCAATGGTCTCCTGGCGAATACGGGATTCGGCAAAGGCCAGATCCTCGGCAATCCCGGAATCGAGATGGTGGCAAACCATCAGCATATCCAGGTGCTCTTCCACGGTATTGACAGTGAACGGGCGCGTCGGGTTGGTGGATGAGGGCAGCACGTTTTTTTCGCCACAGAGCTTGATAATGTCGGGTGCATGGCCACCGCCCGCGCCTTCGGTGTGGTAACTATGGATTGCCCGCCCATGAAAGGCGTCGATGGTATTTTCCACAAAGCCGGCTTCGTTCAGGGTATCGCTATGAATGGCCACCTGCACGTCGTAGGCGTCGGCGACCGAAAGACAACAGTCGATCGCGGCGGGGGTCGTACCCCAATCTTCATGCAGCTTGAGGCCAATCGCACCGGCTTCGATCTGCTCCTGCAGCGCCTCGGGTCGAGCCGAATTGCCTTTGCCCAAAAAACCGAGATTCATCGGAAACGCCTCGGCACTGCGCAGCATCTGCTGCAGGTACCACGGGCCGGGCGTACAGGTAGTTGCATTGGTGCCGGCCGCTGGCCCGGTGCCGCCACCAATCATGGTGGTAACGCCGGAGGCGAGAGCCGTTTCGATCAGCTGCGGGCAGATGAAATGAATATGCGAGTCGATCCCACCCGCAGTCAGGATCATGCCTTCACCGGCAATAATCTCGGTTCCTGGCCCAATAATGATGTCTACTCCCGCCTGTGTGTAAGGGTTTCCCGCCTTGCCGATAGCCGCGATCCGCCCCTCTCGCACCCCCACGTCTGCTTTGACGATGCCCCACCAGTCCAGAATAACCGCATTGGTAATAACCAAGTCCATGGCACCCAGGGCCTGGGTCAGCGGTGACTGGCCCATACCATCGCGAATGACTTTACCACCGCCAAACTTTACTTCCTCCCCGTAGCGCGTGTAGTCCCGCTCTACCGCGATCCACAGTTCCGTATCCGCGAGGCGGATGCGATCCCCAGTAGTGGGTCCATAGTGTTCTGCGTAGCCCCGCCGATCAATCTGCGCCATACCTGTGCCCCTTATGTTCCTGCGTCCAAGGGGCCTTGTATCTGCCCCTGAAACCCATACACCTTGCGCTCGCCCGCGAGGGGAATCAGCGTCACTTCGCGCGCATCACCCGGCTCAAAACGCACCGCCGTGCCCGCCGCAATATCCAGGCGCATGCCATGTGCGCGGCTGCGCTCAAACTGCAGCGCCGCATTCACCTCATAGAAGTGGTAGTGCGAACCGACCTGAATGGGTCGATCACCGGTGTTGATTATCGTAATCCGAGTGGTTTTGGCACCAGCGTTCAACTCGATGACGCCAGCCTGCGTCTGGATCTCACCAGGTATCATCTGCTCTGCCCCCCTTAGCGAATCGGTTGATGGACAGTGACGAGCTTTGTGCCGTCGGGGAAGGTTGCCTCAACTTGTACTTCGCTTACCATTTCGGCAACACCTTCCATCACCTCCTCTCGCCCAAGAATTTGGCAACCTTCACTCATCAGGACACTGACGGACTTGCCATCTCGAGCGCCCTCCAGGATCGCGGCAGAAATGTAGGCCACAGCCTCCGGATAGTTGAGCTTCAAGCCCCGGGCCTTGCGCCGTTCGGCGACCAGTGCCGCGGTAAAAATCAGGAGCTTGTCGCGTTCTTGCGGACTGAGATTCATGGATATTCCTTACGTATTCCAAACCCGGGGTAGGCAGAGCGGACGTTGGCGCAGCTCTGTACGAAGCATACCCCATAGTGCCACAAAACGCTGCCGGGCCTCGGCGCTGGAGTGCCCAAGATAGCGGGCAACGAGCCCCTCACCTTGGGCAACGCGGCCCACGGCCCATTTTAGGTCATCCGCGGGGGCCACCGCCGCTCTGCACATCTGCAGCACTTCCTCCGAGATCGCGTCGCCTATCCACGCGAAGGTTGCCAAAACGGGATATCCACAAAGCCCAAAGTGAGACTGCAACAGCGTTGTACCACCGGCCAGCTCCTGACGATCAATCCACAAGGGGCTTCCATCGCGCCATATTTCTGTAGCTGCGCGCCAGTGACCATGCAGAAATTGCTCGCCTGCCCCGCTGCGTCCAAAGCGCCAGATATCCCAACCCGTCCAGGTCGCCTGTTCTGCTAAGTCCACGCGCAAGGAGCTCTGCATGCGCGCCCCATCGAAGAGGATACTTTCCTGCGGTACCCACTCCAGATGCGCGCCTTGCTCCATCCGAATCTGCACCCGTTGCGCTGCCTGCTGCGAACTGCTGTAAAATTTACCCGCGCCGGGGGTAGTCAGGAGCACCGCAGCCCCAGGCCCAAGATGTACGTCAATACCCACTTGGTCACCTTTGGCAAAGCCACCTGGGGGATGCAAAATCACGCCGTGGCACACCGCCGGCCCTTCGGGATACAACACCTTTTGGAAGGCCAGAGGCATGCTTGCCCACTGCCGGCGCAGACGAGTCAACGAACCCACATGATCAAACGATAGGGATAGATTCCCTTCCCATTGCTCCCGCCAATCCCGCGCCGCCGTCACGATACTCCGTTCTCCTCCACCGTCTCAAAAATAAAAGTACCCTGATGCTGATGACGACGCCAGCGCAGATACAGCACATAGCCGATGCCGAGAACGAGAAACACTAGCACTGTTTTATCGATTCCGGGCGCAATGTACTGGGGTCCAAAATAGAGGAATAGCACTTCGACACTTGCTAAACTGAGGACCACAAAAATCGATGCGAGAAACAATCCCAGATGTCGATGACGAGACAACTGCCGATATTGGTGTTGCACCACATGATGATGCCCACGCGACAAAAAATAGGCCATATTTACACCATCAAGCAGAAACTCTGCGACCAGAAAAAATCCCGCAGCACTGAGAACGAGATTGAACAGTGAGCGCGTGCTGGGGAAAAAGAGTTGCGTCATCACGATCAACATCGACAAAGCAATGGGGACCAAGATTGCCCAGCGCGGTGCTTGGGCGCGATTGAGTAGCGTAAAAGAGTCCGGCATGATCCGGTCCCGCCCCATGGCAAAAAGCGCACGCGAGAGGATGAAGGTCGTCAACCACAAACTCCCGGCCGTAGACGCAATCACAGCAACGCGCATCCACGGCACAAATGTCGGAGCTACCTGTGCCGTCCACAAGCCCAAACTATCGCTGCTTTGTTGCAATCCAGCCAGGGGTACTTGATGGAGGAGCAGCGGCCAGATCAACAAATAATAAGCAACGACGCTGCAGGCACCCACCACCCCGCCCCAACCGGGAGTATGCCTTGGTTTATGGGATTCTTCCGCGGCATAGGTGTCGATCTCCCAACCATCAACAATGGTCGCCGCGACTACCATACACACCACTACGCCTGCCCAATGGATATGCAAAAAAGAAAACTTTCCCGTCCCTGCTACTGCAGGCCCCCAATGGCCATACCCTAGCACTGCCATAAACAAAACAGAAATCACCTCAATGAAGAGGAAGATCTGCGTAATACGCGCAGTAATTGCCGCGCCCTGCAACAGAACCCAGGCCGCAAATAGCGCCCAGAAACCAGCTAGTAGCAGGCTATTGAACGATGTCGAGGGAGCTCCCAAGGCAGCGAGAGTAAATTGTGCCGCTGGCAACAAAATTGGTGGAATCGACCAAAAATACGCCATAAGAACAATCCACGCCTGAAAATTGGAGTAATTTCGCCCCAAAATCCGTCGCGACCAGTGATACGAACCTCCGGCATTGGGGAAGTGTTGATTCAAGGAAAGAAAAATCCAGGAACACAAAACGAACGGAATCGCGATCATGAGGATCGCAATCGGCACATCCACCCCAGCAGCCTGGGCCATTGCTGGCCCAGCCGCTGCAACGCTAAAGATAGGCGCAACACTGGAAATCGAGAGGCTAGAGAGGTCGTTGAAGTGCAAGACCTGCCGTAATTCCCGAACCTTCGTCAACTTCATGAAAAGCCTCGGATGATTTTCTTGTGCGAGCCCAGCTTTCCATGCGCGACTACCGTACCCAGCACATCGACAATTGCGCGCAGTGCCATCAACGAAGTGATATCCGACACGTCATATGGGGGGGAGACCTCAACGACCTCCATTCCGCAGATACCTTCCTTTGCAACAAGCTGCAGTAGCCGAAGGATTTCACGCGGCAAGAAGCCTCCCGGCTCCGGCCAGCCAGTACCGGGAACGAATCCGGCATCCACACAATCGATATCAAAGGAGAGATATACCGCATCAGCATCCTTCCACGCCATCTCCAGTGCAATCTCCGCGGTTTTCTCAAATCCCAACTGATCAACATCGTTCATAGTCAAGATTGTGGTGTTCCGCTTGCGCGCCTCTTGTACGGCATCCCGGGGTACCTGCCAGCCACCAATTCCGATTTGCACCAGATTACTCGCAGGTACGTTTGGCAGATTGGTTGCATGGAACCAAGGGGTAGTATGCATTCTCTCGTCGAGGTCTTTCTCTTGGATATCAGCATGTCGATCAAAGTGAATGATGCCAATCTTCTTATCTGTTTGACTAGCAATACCGCGGACGGTGGCAAATCCAATCGAGTGATCCCCACCTAGGATAATTGGCATCGCCCCGCTAGCAAAAACATGCGCTACACCTTTGCTAATTTGGTCAAACGATTTTTCCAGATTCGCTGGAATAGTGAAAATATCGCCAGCATCACAAAGCGACATCTGCTCTCTGAGATCAACTCCGATCTCGTAATTGTAGGGGGTATACAGCGCAGAGATTTTCCGGATGCCCTGCGGGCCGAAGCGTGTTCCGGGCCGATACGTCGTCCCCCCGTCAAAAGGGACACCGAGCACTGCGACATCATATTTTCCTACGTCCTTGATGTCTTCAATATAGGGCGCCTTCATAAAGGTATTGATACCAGCAAAATGTGGCAGCTCTCCCCGTGCAAACGTTGGAATACTGCGATCTTCTATGCTATCAGCCCCTTGCAGACCGAGCTCGAGTGCACGCGCCTTCTCCTCCTCCCACTTGGTAGTCGGCAGCTTCTCTTCTTTGTGCATCGCCTTCCAGCCATCCAGTTTCATCTTGTCGAAACTCGGGTGATGGTTACGCTTGAACTTGTTTCCAGAAAACACATCTCGATTTTTCATTTTCGACTCCTTCTGAAACTACTCCAAAGAATGGCTCTGCCTAGCTTTATTGCGAGCCAGATTCCGCCAAAAGTTTTTCCTCATCAATCTGGTGCGAAGTAGCGCGGATTCGATCGCGAAGGACGGAAATTGCGTCACAAACGACAGGATCAGTCTCATCAGCAAGACCAAATCTGTCCCTCGGTACTCCAGAAAGTTCAACCGTAGAATCGATTCGTCCGGGATTCGGAGACAAGACGACCACACGATCCGAAAGTAAAACTGCCTCACGAACGTCGTGGGTAACCATAATGACACTCATCTCCTCAATCGCCAGTACACGCCCAACGACTTTATATGAGTTCTCTTTTATTTGGGTGTCCAGTGCGGAAAATGGTTCATCCAATAACAGTAACTTTGGGTTTGACATCAATGCTCTCGCGATGCTCACGCGTTGTTGCATACCACCACTGATCTGCGAGGGATAAAGACTTTCCGATCCCTCCAACCCCATTAACGATAGCAGCGAGTTGGAGCGATACACTGCGCGCGCCACCTCCTCATTATTGGCCCAAAGGTTAACCCTTAGTCTGCGTGCGAAGCTAACGTTTTCCTTTACTGACAACCACGGGAAAAGTGCTGGTTTTTGAAATACATAGCATCTATCTTTGCTGGGATTGTCAAACTCAGCGTCTTCTAACTTCAGCTGACCAGAGCTTGGCTTGTCGAGACCGGCAATGATCCGCAGCAATGTAGACTTTCCGCAACCTGATGCGCCAACGATCGCCACTCTCTCCTGCTTCTTCATAGCAAAGTTGATTGCGTCGAGCACAAGGTGTCTATCTGATCCGCCTGGCCTCGGGAAACTCTTGGAGACACCAGCCACTTCTAGAAGTATTTCATTCATATCAGCGCTTCCAAGGGAATAGTAGTTTGGATATCAATCTAAACATCAGATCAAAAACCACGCCAAGAACTCCGATCACAAAGATGCCGGAAAATATTCTTGGTGTATCCATAAATTTTTGCGCTTGCATGATGGCAAATCCAAGTCCGCGATTTGCTGCAACCAGCTCTGCGACAACAAGATACGTCCACGCCCACCCCATGTTCACACGCAAAATATTAACAATATCCGGAGCTGCAGCGCGTATCACTCCCATGGAAACCACTTCAGACTGCCGTGCACCCATCGTGAACATTGCGTCCAAATACTCCTGCGGCACATTTCTAATTGCGTCTGCTACTAGTACGATAATTTGAAAGAACACGCCGATGAATATAATAGAAACCTTTGCCGAATCACCAATTCCTATCCACAACAATACCAAGGGAATAAAGGCAGACGCTGGCATGTAACGAAAAAAATCGTTTATAGCTTGCAACATTCCCTCAACTGGCTTGTACAGACCAATATATAAACCTATTGGTACTGCAATTATTGAGGCGTAAATGAATCCTAAAACAACTTGTTTAACAGAAATATATATATCTTCCATCAGGGTCCCAGACTCCCAATGGACCAGGGACTGCCAAACTCTCGCTGGGGAAGGCAGAAACAAGTGATTCACGACACCGGAGCTGACCACCAATTGCCAACCCGTAAGAGGGACCACGAAACCCAAAACAGATAGTATAACGTACAGCTTCCTGTCAATCGGTTTTCGTATGGATAGAAACATATTTTGGTCCCTCCAAACGTTTGAGCTTACCCGTTACTTGCTAGCGGCATTGACATAACTTGGGTCTATGAAGGACTCTGGTTCAGGAGTCTTGGTAATCGCTCCCACAGCCTTGAGAAACTTGCCAGTATCATCTGTTGATTTATACAAGGATACAGTCATGTTCTTATAGGCCCCATTCATAGAATAGTGATTTAGCTTTTCGCCAAATAGTCTCGTTCCGCTCAATGCGATTTCATACTCTTTTGGTGGAAGCTCGACATGTGGCGCCATAATCGCGGCGGCCTCTTTTGGGTGTTTATCAATGTACTTCACAGTCGCAAACCAAACCTTTGCCAAATTGACGAATTGCGTTGGATACTTCTTCAGAACGGAGTCCTGAACAGCAACGATGTCGGGAATGACGCCAGGTGCACTCGCACTGGAGAACAGAACATGCCCTGCCTTGCGGTTTTCGATCCGCTGAATCCAAGGGTTCCACACGCCAGCCGCCGAAACTCTCCCGGCCATGAGCGCTGCCGCCGCATCGGAGGTAGACATGTTGGTAAATTTCACATCACCAGGAGTCAAACCGTTCTTCTTCAACGCATATTCATCTAGATACTGCTCGATGGAATCCATCCGCACGGCGATCGTCTTGCCCTTAAGATCAGCGAAGCTTTTGATGGAGTTGTCTACCACCAGGGCATCGTTACCGGCGGAGTTGTCCGTCGTAAGAACGACCTTGATGGGCACCCCCTTCTCGATTGGTGCCATCGAGTCAATTAAGGCTTGACAGTTTGCATCGATCTTCCCAGCAGACAATGCCTCCACGGATGTTTCATAACTTGAGAACCAGACTAATTTGAAGTCTGCATGATATTTTTTGAAATAGCCGTTGTGCTCTGCCACATACCATGCAACCCAACCCGGCCAGTTACTGAGACCTAGTGTGATCTCTGGACTAGCATATGCCGGCGCACTACCCGCAAGAATGGCCGCAACCAAACCCAAACCCAGAAGCTTCCTCATTTATAAATCCTCCAAAATAAAAAGGGGAGATAGATTTCTCTACCTCCCGGGCTTTTATCCCTCCGTGATCTCCTCCCTATGGAGAAGCGAAGCTCTCGGACCAGACATCAACACGCATTGATCGGAACCCTAGCTCGACGAGATTCATGCAGATTTCATGCCATTGGTTGCGCTAAATGCACATGTGTCTCAGTAAATAAGGTGGCAGGGCGCTTCGGAAATCCTCTGACATCCCAGTCTGATATGATCTGAGCCAAGGCCTTTTCCTTGCGTTGCAACTCCCGCCATCGGTCCAGAATTCGCCGCTGGCTCTCGCGCGTGGCCTGATGGTCACTGCAATCCCGTTCCTCCGCCCTCACCGGAGCTTGCTCGCAGTCCAGTCGCTACGCCTGCACTGGCTCGGGGTACTACAACCCGCGCGCGCGACAATAATCCGCCAACTCTGTGGCATCTATGCGTGACGTCTCGACGACCGCCGCAGAACGATCCCACACCGACCAGGACACAGCATCCCACCTCCCCTACACCCCCCAGATACTCCCACTCTAGATCAACAGGGGATGACAGATAGTCTGACAGAAGGGCATCCCTGGCTTCTATCACCACTTGGTACGGCGATGAGGTATATTGCACCAACGAAAAGCGCAACGCACTTAAATCGCGCACAAATGCTCGCATTAGGTGCAAAATTGGAACACTATCGCGCGCCAAGCTCCAATTTTATGGAGACCAGCGATCGTAGGCCAGATATTCTGCCCACCTGTTTGCGACCAACTCGCCTCCGGTAATGCCGGTGTGGGTAATCACGTTAGCATGAAAATTGCTGCATCTTTAATCTATTATTAGTTATAACTAGAGTCAGAGGGCAATTCATGTCTGGTACAATTTTTCGCCACGACGATGGCCTTTGGCCCAATACGGTTGCTTTACTTTATGCCGTCGTCGGGTATGGCACAGGCCTCACCTTGATCGTTTCTCACCTTTGGTGGTTGAACATTATGGGTATCATGCTGCTGGCTCACGCCCTAGTGATCGCTGCGTACCTTTTGCATGAATTTGCGCATGGCACTGTATTCAAGAGCAACCGAGCCAACCAACGCGGTGGCGAGGTGATGAGCTGGCTAACCGGAGTGGCATATGCCAGCTTCGTCGATTTGCGCCGCAAGCACATGCGTCATCATATCGACCGCGCGGACGTGGTGACGTTCGACTACAAGGCATTCCTGCGTAGCAGGCCGGCATGGGTCCGCCACGTCGTAACGGCGTTGGAGTGGGGCTACGTCCCGGCTATCGAGTTTTTGATGCGTGGCTACGTGATGCTGCTGCCCTTCATCAAACCAGAGCGCAGGGCTGGACGCGGCCGCATTCTGCTGGTGCTCACGCTGCGGATCGCCTTTTTCGCCCTGCTGGGCTGGGTTGCACCCAAGGCCCTGCTGCTGTATTTCGCGGCCTATGCGATCTTCGTCACGGTGCTGCGTTTCGCGGACGCTTACCAGCACACCTACGACGCCTTCGCCGTGCTGGTCTCGGGAGAGATTCCAAAAGACAAGGTGCGCGACCGCGATTACGAGCAGCACAACACCTATTCCAACCTGGTGTCCGTGGCGCATCCATGGCTGAACCTGCTATTGCTGAACTTCAGCTACCACAACGCGCACCACGAAAAACCCTCAGCGCCCTGGTACCGCCTGCCGGCGCTCGACCGCGCGCTTTTTGGCGACGATGACCGGCAAGTGTTGCCGATGCGCGACCTGCTCAAAGGTTTTCACCGCGATCGCGTGCAGCGCGTGCTGAGTGAAGACTACGGGGTCGTCACGGCCGGTGCACACAAGGCCGAAGGGTTTTATGGCGCGGTCGGCGTGTCCTTTCTGACCGCGGTGTGATGAAGGCATCGGCCCTGGATTGTTCCGGCCGGGCCGTGATGGTCACTGGCGCCGCAGGGGGGATTGGAGCGGCGATCGCCAGAGCGTTGTTCGGGCAACACCCGCAACAGGACACCGATCGGCACCGTTTGGTTGAACCCTGACCGCGATGTTATCAACACCATACCGGAATTATGAGAAACGTGAACGCACGGGGGACAGATAGCTTGACAATTACAATTAACGAACCGGCGCTACTGGTTATTGACATGCAACGCGACTTCCTGGAGCCGAAGGGTTATGCCGCGCAGGCAGGGCTCGATGTGAGCCTGCTGCGCACCGCGATTCCGGGCGTAAAGCAACTTCTGGATGCAGCACGGCGACATGACCTGCTGGTGATCCACACCCGCGAAGGCCATCGTTCGGACCTGTCCGATTGCCCGTTGAGCAAGATGATGCGTTCCGTGCGCGCGGGTGCCACTATCGGCAGCGAGGGTCCACTCGGGCGTCTGCTGGTGCGCGGCGAGTACGGCCACGATTTCGTCGATGAACTCGCGCCTGTCGAGGGCGAGATCGTGATCGACAAACCCGGCTACAGCGCTTTTCACCAGACCGATCTACAGCAGATCCTCGGCGTGCGCGAAATTCGCCAACTGATCCTCTGCGGCATCACCACCGAGGTATGTGTGCACTCCACCTTGCGCCAGGCCATCGATCTCGGCTACACCTGCTGGCTAGCAGGCGATGCCTGCGCTTCGGCCGACACACGAATGCACCAGGCAGCGCTGGACATGGTGGCGGTAGAAGGCGGCATTTTTGGCGAAGTGCGTACGAGCGCAGAACTGGCCTCAGCCATCAGCGCGGCAAGTCAGGAGGCAATATGACCCAGGTTCTCAAGCTGTGGCCCTTACTTACAGCCACTCACCGTTACGACAAATCCATCTCCACCCGCCATCGAGGGCAGGGCGAGATCATCGAGGCGCCGATCCTGGCCTACCTGATCGAAACACGCAACGGCCGCATCCTGTACGACGTGGGCTGCGACTATCGCAAGATCGAGAACCCCGCACTGCGTGACCACTACTACGACCCCGCGACCTTTGCCTTCGGCGCTCCGGAGATGCGCGAGGAGCAGCGTTTGCCGCACCATCTCGCCCGTCTCGGCCTCGCGGCAGCGGACGTGGACGTGGTGTTCGTCGGCCACCTGCACTTCGATCATGCGGGCGGGTTATGCGAGGTTTGTGGCTCGGACATCCATGTGCAGTATGAGGAACTGGAGGCAGCTCGCAGCGGCCAGGACCCGGCCTATTTCGCCGACGACTTCACCGGTAACTACAAATGGAAAGTGATGCGGGGCGAGTACGACGTAGCCCCGGGTGTACGCGCCATCTCCAGCCCGGGGCACACGGCAGGCCATATGTCGCTTTGGATCGAGTTGCCAAAGGGTGCGCCGGTCATCCTCTGTGGCGATGCAGCCGACCTACAGGAAAACCTGCGCGACGAAGTGGCGCCCGGCATCTGCTGGCACGACCGCGAGGATCAGGCGCTGGACAGCATCCGCAAACTCAAGTCCATCGCCGCACGCGAGAAGGCCGAGCTCTGGCCCAACCACGACATCGCCTTCTGGCGCACCCTGCGACAGTTCCCAGCATTTCATGTATGAGCACACTACTGTCCGGAGATTTCCGTAAATAAATTCAGTTGGTTAGTCATTCCCGGTTCCTCCGGATTGGATTTTGAATTTATAACCAATTGATTGATTGGTGTTTTCTCGAACAGGGTCAGACTCAAGATCTGTAGAATTGTGTAGAGAGAAGCCTCGGATTTCAGCCGTTTCTTGAGGATAGCGACGAGCACATAAACGGCGATAGCGATCCAGACCTGGGTTTTGACCGCGTTCTCCGAGGTGCCAAAAAATGCCTTGATCCGCAGATGCTGCTTGATCCATTTGAAAAAGAGTTCTACCTGCCAGCGACAGCGGTACAGTTCGGCGATGGTCAGGGCGGGGAGATCGAAATTGTTGGTGAGAAAAACGAGCAATTTGTCGTTCTTGGCATCGTAGAACTTCACCCGACGCAACTGAGGCGGGTATCCCTGGCTGGGTTTTGTCCCCGTCAACATGATGGTCTGGTCGCAACGCAGGCCAGTCGTTTTGTCGACGGGATGCGAATAGACGCGGCGATATTGAAGGTTGGATTTGGCGCGCGTCACAAAGAACGCTTGGGCAAGATGCAGGGCATGGAGCCGGGCGAAATCGATATAGCCCCGATCCCTGACGTAGAAGCTGCCGGCCTCGAAAGCGATCTGATCGAGGATGTTCACATCGTGGAGTTTGCCGTCCGACACCTGAATGAAAGTCGGGATGTTGCCCCGCAGATCGAGGAGTGTATGGAGCTTTACCGCGCCTTTGTGCTTGCGAAAACGTGCCCAGGGAAAGAGTGCGAGACACAAGTCGATCGTTGTTGAATCGAGCGCATAGACCGTTTGCGCCAACTCGATCCCGAAGCTGTCCTCGGCATAGAGCTTGCGCGCCGTCTGGATCAGTCGGAGGGAAAAATCCTGGTAGATGCGCCAGTCGCGATTCTCGTTGGCATCCGCCAAGGTGCTGCGAGCAATGCCGCCACGAATACCAAGATGATACAGCTTGGCGGAATGCGCGCGCAGGCAGGTCTCGATATCGCGCAAGCTCTCGCGGTAGGTTAGCTGGGCGAAGGCCATGCACAGAAACTGATCGAGGTGCGAGAAAGTGAGCGTCGGATAGCGACCGGGGTACTTGGCCACGCAGCGCCGGAAAGTGTGCAGCGGCAGATGATCCATCAGTTGGGCAAACACCAGCTTTCCCGTATGCATTGAACCACCCCTGGGAAAATCCAGCAGTTTGCAACACATCGAAATCGGTGACACCCATGGACATCTATTATCCCATCCCTTTCAATCCGTTAAAGCCGGATACCCCGGAAATCTCCGGACAGTAGTGGTATGAGCAGAAAAATCCTCGATACAGAATGAATGCCGTACCCGCGCACTATCAGGGAGTATGGAAGCGTGCCTTGCTGACCGCGCCCGGTCTGCATGATGACACCACCCTGGTGTTCTGGATGCAGACGACACGCTGGCACGCTGATCTCCGCATTCCCGCCAATCGCCCGGACTGCACGTCCTGCACCCGACTTGCCGACTGCAGCCGAACACAACTGCTCGGCCTGTTGCAGCAGGAAGGATTCGCCGGCATCACTACGGTACACGCCGAGACCTGCGAGTGGCAGCGTGAGTTCGACTACCACCCCAGAGGGCGGCTTGATCGTGGACGGATGCTGTTTTCGCAGTGCACCGAAGCCGTGGACGAATATGGCATCGACGCGGACTATGCCGAACGCTGGGAGCGCGATCCGGCGAGCGAACGCAAGGGACAGGTTGCCCACATCGCCGACAGCACGGGCACCGTGCGCTGGCTGCGCTCGGGCAAGCGCTTCATGCGCGTGCGCCCGCGGGCGCACGGGCTCAAGCAGACCGGGGATCTCTGGTCCCGTCACCACGCGCGCAAGGCCAGCATCGACGATTTGCGGCAACTCGCCGATTTCGAGATCTCCTACGGCCTTATCGCCGGCCCACAAGGTTGCATCCTGCACAGCACCCTGCCCTGGCTGGAGTGGCAGCACGTTGATCTGCCCACTCAGTGGTCGGACGATTGAGCCTCCGTTCCGCCCGATGTGACCTTGGATGGGCCACGCCGATTCAATACATCTTGTATGGCAGGAATTTGCCCGACATCACGATGTGCACGCGGTCGCCCTTGGGGTCGGGCTCGCGGGTGAGGTCCATGTTGAAGTCGATGGCGCTCATGATGCCGTCGCCGAATTCTTCGTGGATCAGTTCCTTGAATGTGGTGCCGTAGACGCTGACCAGTTCGTAGAAGCGGTAGATCAGCGGATCGGTGGGCACGGCAGTCGGCAGCGAACCCTTGTAGGGCACGCTCTGCAGCAGCTTGATCGCCATGTCGTCGAGCTCGAACAGCTTGCCGATGATCGTGGCCTGCCCGGCGGTGAAGGCCATCTGGCCGAGGCAGGCTGCGGTCGTCCACTCCTTGCTCTGGCCCACGGCCTGGGCCACCTCGGCCCAAGGGATGCCCTTGGCGATGCGAGTGGCGATAATGGTTTCGGTGACGTCGTTGCGGGTCATGGCGGAGTCTCCAGGTTCAAGGGGATGGATGATCGAGTACGCCGCGGTATCAGACCGTGGCCAGATAGGCCCGCCACCCGCCGAGTGCGGTGATGTCGCGCGCGCCGTCGAGGCCGGCGGGTTCGCAGACGAAGCCGCTGACGCTGCTGCCGTCTTCGAGCAGCACGCTGCCGATGTCCAGGGGCGCGGGGATAGCGGCGACGAAGCTGCCGAAGGCCGCGGCGGAGAGTTCCCACACTTCGCAGGCGATGGCGGCACCGCCCTCGGCCACGCGGATCAGACCGGGGCGCTTGCCATCGGCCAGGACGTAAGTTGCATGGCAGCGCGACCAGACGGGCACGACACGAAGCCAGTCAGCAGGTGTGGCATACGCACCGCCACTCCTCCCGAATGACCTGCCGGTCGGCGGCCACGCGGCGCAAAAGCCACTCACTTAAATTCTTGGTTTTCTTGGTTTTTCAAATGGCTGGTGAAGACTACTCACTCTCATCATAAACACGCCGCACGTATTCCTCAAAAAGCATATCGGCGCTGGAAACCTTGACCCTAGAAGACAATTTCCCTGTTTTTTTCATCAACCCATCAACAAGAGATACCGACTGATCATAACTAATGAAACCCGGAATTTTATCCTTTGTCATCATGTAATACATCTCTTTTATATTGGGATTTACAACTCCAGCGTATTGTTGTTCGGCTTGCTTGGGAGTAATACCCATATACTTAGAGATGATAAAGAATGCGCGTTTCGGATGCTGTTTGATATATTTTTCACCCTTAATCATCCCAGATATCAGCGCCATTGCTGCTGCTGGATTTTTCTTTATCCAGTCAGTTTGCGCGCACATATTGTCAGTGATTAAGCCTGGAGCTTCTCTAGATGAGAACAACACGTGATAGCCAGGGTGTTTAGTAACAACGCTTACATGTGGAGCCCATGTCACCCCGGCAAGGGCGTGACCTCCAAGCAATACCGCAGGAACTGCCGACGCTGGCGTATCTACCATTTTAACCTCATCCAAGGTCATCCCATCTTTGGAAAGCGCGTAAGACAATAATAGCTCGGAATAAGACGCCGTATTCAAGGGAATTGTGAGCCCCCTTAACGATGAAATTTTTGTTATTTCATTTTTAGCAACGATTGCATCAGCACCGTTTGAATAATCTATTGGAAAAAATATCTTTATTTTCTCGCCTTTGACATTATCCAAGATTACTTGATTCATACTTAGATCGGCTATATCTACGTCACCAGAGATAACCGCAGCATTAATTCCACTATCCATATGAATATATTTAACTTCATAGTCTCCATAATATTTCATTTTTGATGCGACAAAAAGAGGGGCATAACCTATCCATGAGTTCATTGCCAAGGTTATCTCGTGAGAACCGCCAGCCTCAGAAATAGTTGGGAACAAATACAATGCAGCACTCATAGATACAAGGACGACCAGTCTCATCAAATTTTTTCGTTTCGCAATCATAACATCTGCTCCATCTCAACCAAGCCCAATGATTATTTAGCAATTTACGTGCCAAGAATATAGGAGGAAAACACAAACCCCTGGTAACAATTAACATTTTACGCGCAACTATGGTGCAGAAAAGCATAGAGATGAATCACTTTGCACCATAGTGGAGCCGTTCATTGCACCTAATAGGCGCTATTTTTTCTCCCAGGATTCATAGAAAACAAACATAACTGCTCGGCAGCGATGTGGGCGCCAGCATTTGCGGTGATTTCACCGTGGTCATAAGCAGGGGCCACTTCGACCACGTCTGCGCCAATGATATTGATTCCTTTTAACCCGCGTAGCACCGAAAGAATCCGCTGTGTAGGCATGCCCCCAACCACCGGCGTCCCAGTTCCCGGCGCATAAGCGGGGTCCAAACAGTCGATATCGAAGGTCAGATATACTGGCCCATCCCCAAGCACTTCGCGAATCCGCGCGATCACCGCCTCATCCGACGTCGCGTGGAAGTCCGGCGCGGTAATCTGATGGATACCAAGAGTATCGTCATTCCAGGTTCGTATTCCTACTTGTACCGAATGCTCCACATCAACCAGACCCGACTGAACGGCTTTATAGAACATGGTTCCATGGCTAATGCTCGTCATGCTCGGATCTGGCCAGGTATCGGTATGCGCGTCAAAATGCAGGAGACGCAAAGGAATTCCATATTGTTCAGAATGGGCCGCAAGCAGCGGATAACTGATGTAATGATCACCTCCCAAACTTAAAAGTTTCATTCCCCGCGCCAGCAGGGCTTTCGCATGGTCGACAATTTGTAAAAATATCTTCTCCGGATGCTGGGCATCAAGCTGCATGTCGCCTGCATCCATCACTTGTAACGTCTCAGTTGGATTGAACCCCCACGGAAACATTTTTCGCCGCGCAAGTTGTGCACTAGCCGAGCGAATGGCAGAAGGCCCAAAGCGTGCACCGGGTCGATAAGTCGTACCCAAGTCAAAGGGGATACCCAAGATCACAACGTCGGGCGCAGGCCCTTCTGCACGCAATAGCGGACAACGCATAAAGGTTCCAAGAGTGTTGTAAGTATTGATTTCCGGGTTCTGCCACTTGCTCGATTGCTCTGTATCGCTCATCGTACCCTCTAAAATCTAAATATACTTAGAGATCTAGCGGACCAATTTCCGCCAGCATGTCTCCAGGTCCAGGATTATCCGCTGCGCTCTCGCCACCTAAATGCTGCAGCACACCCCATACAGCATTCAGCGCGGTCTGTATGGCACCCTCTGCCCAACCAGGAGTCCAGGACACATCGTCTCCGGCAAGGAATATACCGCGCTCCTGCTTGGGAAAATTGCGCTGATCAAACTGCGTGTACATGATTCTGTTGTAGCGGTAATGGCCCGGCAAAGCGCCCTTGAATGCTCCCAGAAAATTTTCTTCCAGTTCCCAGGAAATGGTCACAGGATTGCTTTTGATGTGGCTGGCAATATCCACATGTGGATAAATCTTGGACAATGACGCCAGAGACAAACGGGTACGTTTTTCGATGGACAAGGGTAACATTTTGAGGGCATCGCCCATCCATGAATAGGTCAGGCAAATCACACCTGGACGCTCCATACCGTACTCAAAAAGGTAGGTTCCGCGCGTCAGGCGATCGGTGAGCGTCATGCTCAGAGGGTGTGCATTGACCGGGTCTGCCGGATTTTTCCAGAACGGCCGATCCACCAGCGCGAAGGTCTTGGATGACTGCATGTAGCGGGTACGATCCAGGGCCATCCACAAGCGGTCGGAGAACAATCCCTCTTCGACCTCAATGGAGGTCGTCAGCAACCAGCTTTGACAGGTCACCAATACCGCAGCATAGGATTCTGCCATTCCCCATTCATTCTCGACGATGAAGCGATCTCCGTCAGGATGTCGGGAAATTCGCCGTACCTTGCCGTGGGGTGCCCCGCCGTTGAGGGTTTTCAGTGACAAACGATCCAGCCCAGGGTCGGTGCTAGCCACGCGATGATTCCAGAGTCCGCAGGGCACCTGTTGGGCGCCGCCGCTGACCATGTATTGGTGGCTGTCAAACTCAGAAAAAACCACGCGGAAAATTTCCAGCATGGTATTTTGAAAATCAGAATCCCAGCCCCCCGTACCAAAGCCGATTTGTCCGAAGGTTTCCTTGTATTCGTAGGGCAACTCGGCGAAGGCCGGGGCGCTACACAAAAAATCATAAAAGGTGCGGTCATCCCAGCGCCGGACCAGGTCATTCCAGATTTCCTTGATATCAGCGACGCGCTGCTCGCGCATGGCCTGTTGGAGCCTATCCATCTGCCCATCAGCATTCAATGCCTGATGCCATGCCTGCATGATGTGGGTGAAACTGCTCGGAAAATCATCGAGACAATGACCGTGGTACAGTTTCCCCAACAGTTCGACGGTCGTTCGACCCGCCGCCTCAGAGATGGGATTGGGAAAGGGTTGTCGGTGCAACCCCAACAGTTCGGCATAATGCCAAAATAATCTCCCCGACGCCGGGAAACGCATGCCGCCCAGCTCGGCGACAATATCGCCATCCACGCCTTCAAACCGATGCGAGCGCAAGCGGCCGCCAATCCAACCCGCTTCATAAATCACCGGCCGCAGCCCCAGGCGCATCAGCTCATAAGCAGCCACCATCCCGGCAATGCCACCCCCGACAATGGCGACCGCAGACCCACGCCGGGAAGAGGGTACCGTTCCCAATCCTTCTTTAGCCGTCAACCAGCGTCCATAATCAAATGGAAAATCCGGGCATAATGCTACAAGATCATGAACGCCTGACATGGTGTCTCACATCCCGATATCCGGCATCTCGCCCAACTGTTTGATATAAGAGCGGGACTCCGTATGCGGCACTGCACAGAAGAGCGCCAGCCACAGTACGAACAAACTAAACAATGCCACCAGCACCATATCCCAATAGAAAGGAATCCAACCAATCCCCCCCACTTCGGAGGTGCCCAGTTTGGTGAGGATCCACATACCGCCAAAATAGGGGATCAGCCACCAGCCGTACCTCCACCCAAAAGGCGTTTCCTTGTGACGGCCTTTGCCATAGAACCAGAGCAGGGCCAAAATCAGAAAAATCAGCAGCATGCCAAAAAGAAAATTGAGCGTGGCCACACCCGACCAAAATATGATCAGGTTGGAAGCGATAAAGGCAAAGGGAGCGATGATGGGCGCCGCCCAAAGGCGAAAAGGACGGTGTACCTCAGGAGCTGCCTTGCGCAACTGTAACAAGACAATCGGTCCTAGACCGTAGGACAGGGAAGTGATGGAAGCGACATAGGTGGTCATTTTTTGCCACGACGGAAAGGGCAGCAAAAATAAAAATCCCACGCCAATGACGACAAAAACGGCAATGAACGGCACACCGATCTTATTGATGGTCGTCAATCCCGAAGTAGGCTTTTTCGGATAAAGTTCCCCAATGGCCATGGTGATGCGGGAACTCGTGGTGGTATACATCATGGCGGTACCTGCTGGGGACACCAAGGCATCGGCATACAACAAATAACCCAGCCATCCCAAACCCAGCATGCCGGCGATAGCCGCAAATGGCCCGTTAATGCCAGGAAAATTCACCCCAGCCCATCCCTTCGCGGCGAGATAGCGAGGATCCACGCCCAACAAAAACGCATATTGCAGCCCCACATAGACGATGATGGCTACCGCCACCGAGATCGTCACGCCCACCGGAATACTGACGCGGGGATTTTTGGCTTCCCCACCCAACTCGACCGCCTGGCGAAACCCCAGATAGCTGAAAACAATTCCCGTGGTTGCGATACTCGCAAACATTCCTTTCAGATAGGCAGAATGGTGGGCCGCGGTAACGTGCAAATTCTCGGGGTGAAAGGCGTAACTCAGAAACAGCACGATAGTAATCAACGGAATCAATAGCTTGACCACCATCAGCACCCGACTGACATTCAGGATGGTACCGATCCGAAACATATTGATGGCTGCCAGCAATACCAACAGACTGCCACTGACCACGAGCCCGATCCCACTCAACAAGGAACTATTGGATTGCAGGAGCCCAGGAATATAATTGTTGGCGTATGTCACGATGGCCACCACTTCTGTCGGCGCGGTCGTGACGTAACCCAAAAACAGGATCCAGGTCCACACCATGGCCAGCATCGGTCCATTACCCACCCGACTGATGTGAACGGCAGACCCACTGCGTGGGATGAGCGGCCCCAGCTCGGCATAACACAAAGCGAGGGACAGTATCAGCACGCCGCCCAAGGCCCAGGACCATACCCCATACGGCCCGGCGACCTGGGCGGTCAGCATCGGCCCCAATAACCAGCCGGAGCCAATGATACCCGTCAGGCTCGCAAAAAGCAGACCGAGCATCGTTCCGTCCCGCTTCAGCCCCTTGGCGAGAAAGAGCCTTCCCTGTTGCGCTCCACTTTGTGAATCTGTTGCGGCCATATTGTTCTCCTGCGGCATATCGAGTCGTTGATCAATATTATAGGCAATCATCATGCCATAACTGGCCTGATATTTAATCAAAACTTTATAGTACAACTACGACTTGGATGCACCGCGCTTGTGCATTCGGAGCGGCTTTGCGCCTTTTTGACGCCCCATACTGCACCATAAACGACCGCCGTCACGTTATAGGCGAATCGCTCAAAGGTGTGAGGGCCTTTTGCCAAAATTCGGCATTACCGGCGGTCTCATTGTGATAAGGCGCAAATCCCAGACGTCGATACAGCGCCTTGGCGGGGAGATTGCTCTCCAAGACCTCCAAGGTGATTTTGCAAAATCCTAAACGCTCCGCCGTATCAGCGACTGCGTGCAGGAACCTTTTACCCACCCCCTGACCCTGATACGCATCGGCCACATAAAAGTCGTGAATGTTCAGCAACGGCGCACACTGAAACGTGGAAAAACCCTCCAGACAGATGGCCAACGCTACCGGCTCACCGTGCTCAAAAGCGAGAAACGCATGCACCCAGCTTCTTTCTCCCAATGCCCGCCAAATGGCGGCCAGGCGCTCCGCACCCAAGGACTTCCCCTGCCCCACCGGCAGACGCGCATAGCCATCCAACAGTCCTGTCAACGCCCGGCGATGGTCCTCCGAAGTAAAATCTACCTGCAGCACTTTCCAATCCACGTCCTTATGCCTCCAACATCCGAATATGTGCCATGCCTTCTCGATAATCCTTGAGGTAATCATTCATCGGTGTCTCCTCCCCAAAGTAATTTGCGTATACCACAAACATCCCATTTTCTTGCGCGCGCGCCGGAATCAAATGGTCGGCCACCGATTCAAAGGAACGCATATTAGCGGTCGGCACCAGCATCAACTCAGCACCCGAAAAAGCAAGCGTCCGCGCCACCTCAGGGAACTCGACGTCGTGGCAAATCCGCCCCCTCGGTTTACCCTCCTGGCCCGTAGCGAGTGAAGGAGTTCCCGCTGATGAAATTCGGAGTAAAAATCCACTGTAAAAAACACAAAATCATTCATACGTTCTCCAATATTTACAGCCGATCCAAACAAAACGCTTGGCAGTCGCGTACATAGTTATTTAATTTTCTAGCAATAGTGACTTTATTTATGTCAAGCTCCACAATCAGTAGCCGCTCCCCCTTCTCTTCCCGAGCGATGATGTCTCCCAGCGGGTCACAAATAGTGCTTTTACCAAAATAATCAAATAGATTGTCCTTACCATAATAATTGGCGTAAATCACAAAGACGCCATTTTCCTGAGCGCGGGCGGGGACCAAACGATCGGCAACAGACTCATATGGTTGCATGTTTGCCGTAGGGACTAGGATGACATCCGCCCCTGCCAACGTCAATTCTCGCGCCAACTCAGGAAATTCTATATCGTAACAGATAGCAATCCCATATTTTACTCCATTTATATCAACAGGAGTATACGCTTTATTCCCAGGAGAAAATTGCGCGCGATCAACATCACCAAAAAGCATCCGCTTACGATAGACACTGATTTTTCCGCTTTCTGCCGAAATGATATTGACGGAGTTGTATACCACATCATATTCATCAATTTCAGGATAGCCATACACAATCGTCACTCGATAAGTAATCGCAAGCTCTGCTATCTTTTGTGCAGACTCTCCATCACAAACTTCCGCCTGTGCCCGGACCATGTCCGGCCCGATTGCATATCCAGTCAAGTACATCTCCGGAAATATCAAAATATCTACCGAGCTTTCTTTGGCTAAAGCGCATTTTTCTTCTATCACATCAACACACTGCCCTTTCTTACTCACGACGGAGGGAGCACACTGCCATAGTGCTACCCGCCGAACCGGAAGATCCAGATCCGCCAATTTTGTATGTTTCTCACACGAGTACACCATGACCGCGTCCCCCATAGAGGCCAGAAGCGGGAGCCAGCATGCAAATATCAGGCACACCTTCCCACTCCTACCTCACCTACAGATCGAACCATTCTTGGTGCGACTTTGCCTGCCCTGCACCAACTTGAGGCAAAACATGCACCGTTTCCGAGCCGCCGCAGGCGCGAATTTGCCAGGCGAGTCTACTGAGCTACACGATTCCACAGTACGACAGGCCTGTATACAGGCCCGACCCTGCCTTGGCACAAAGCATGCTTACAATAATAAACAGCATTCCACAGGACAGGAGGAGCAGTGCTCCAAGCCATCAATCGACTGCAAGCCAGTCGCGACTTACTCGACCATGCGCCAAAGGCGGTGAGCCGGCAAGGATCAATAGACCTGCGCAATGTACAAAAGGTCTACCCCAACGGCTATGTGGCAACCGAGGACGTAACTCTACACATACCTGGGGGGTCATTCTTTACTCTGCTAGGCCCGTCGGGCTGCGGGAAAACGACCTTGTTGAGAATAATAGCAGGGTTTGAGGAGCCAAGCGCAGGAGGCGTCCTGATTAGTGGCAGGTCGATAATTGGTGTTCCAGCTTACCGTCGGCCGGTCAATACCGTCTTTCAGTCTTATGTTTTATTTCCCCATTTAAACGTATATCAGAACGTGGAGTTTGGCTTGCGCATGCGTCATATGAAGGCTACACAACGCAAACATAAGGTCACAGATATGCTTGACTCAATGCAACTGGGCACCTTGGCGAAACATTTTCCCAACCAACTATCTGGTGGCCAGAAGCAACGGGTAGCCTTGGCACGCGCGCTGGTCAACGAACCGGAGCTATTGCTGCTGGACGAACCATTATCGGCCTTGGATGCCAAGCTTCGTAGAGAGTTGCAGGTTGAGCTTTTGCGTCTACAAAAAAGTATCGGGACAACCTTTTTATTTGTTACTCATGACCAACAAGAGGCGATGATCATGAGCGATCAAATCGGAATCATGCAACAAGGTCGGCTGCAGCAGGTAGGGAAAGTACACGAAGTATATGAACGCCCTAAAAATATCTTCGTCGCCCGGTTTCTCGGGCTTCCTAACATCATCCGTCGGGAGTCTCTGACACACACACCGACCTTGCCTTCCGCCATTCGGCACATTACGGTGCATCCGGAACGCATAACATTTTCTCACGGTGCAGGCCATGCGGCGGCGAATATACTTAACGGCGTAGTTAGGGAGCGCTTGTACATGGGCGCCCATACGGACTACGTCGTCGCCGTAGAAAATTTTCCAGATTTGCTGGTTTCCGACAGTAGTCCAAACCATCGTTCCAGGGAAACCGGGAGCGGGGTCCGCTTGGTCATTCAAGCCTCTGACATTGTCCCTCTGGAGGGCTAGCATTGGGGATCACAGCCACCGCCCTTTCCAATGATGCTAACCGTCGGCCCAGAGTACGCGGAGGATATGCATCTGCACCAGGTTTGTTGTGGATCGCGCTGTTTCTTGTACTGCCAACATTCCTATTTCTGCCAATCGCGATCACTTCTACAAACCCTTACGGATTGCCGGCGCTTCCACTCACGCTTCACGCCCTGCGTGCAGTTGCTGGCTTTAACTTTCTTGGCTGGTCGGCAGCGAACATACAAATTATCTTCCGTTCTCTTTGGCAAGGAGTTGTCACCACTATAGTAAGCTTGATTGTAGCTTATCCGGTAGCATTTTTCATTGCCAAATCGAAAAACTATATTAAACCCTTGTTACTTGTTTTGATAATACTGCCATCATGGACAAATCAGGTTGTGCGCGCTTATGCATGGATGGAATTACTTGGTCCAAACGCTTTTCTTTCGCACATGGCTGTCTACTTTGGTTGGATCGATCAGGACATGGGCTTGTACCCGAGTCCTTTAGCAGTATTTATAGGCCTGGTTTACAGCTATCTACCTTATATGGTCATACCAATCTTTGCCGCCCTGGAAGGCCTGGATTGGTCTTTAACGGAAGCAGCGGCCGATTTGTATGCTCATCCTCTGCGTATTTTCTTCCAAGTCATCTTACCGCAAACCATGGGTGGCGTACTCGTCGGTGTAGTTTTGGTATTAATTCCATCGTTCAGTAATTATATCATTCCGGAGCTCATGGGCGGGAACAAATCCCTCATGCTCGGCAACTTAATTGCTAACCAATTTTCCACCACTCCAGATTGGCCATACGGCGCATCTCTATCAATCACGCTGATTTTTATCTCTTTCATTCTCCTTGCCGGCCTCAAATTGCTAACCAAGTTTATCCGCATGATAGACGGACCAATGTTATGAACAGATCTACCGTTTATCGCAGTAGCATGGGATTGGCGTGGATTACCTATATTTTTCTGTATGGCCCCCTCGTACTCGTTTTTTTATACTCGTTTGTACACTCCGGAACCGACGGTTTGAGCGGCGGCTTTACCACCCAATGGTATACGGCAGCAATTGGCTCAGCGAGTATCCGTTCTGCATTTCTCACCTCTCTTTTACTTGCATCGGGGTCGGCCATCATCGCGACCGGTCTTGGGGCATTGCTTGCCTACGGCCTGCAACGAGTGACTGAGAAAGCGCGGAGTAGAGCAAGTTATTTGGTTTATCTGCCCATCATAATGCCAAGCATTATCTTTGGTATCTCGGACATGATCTTTTTCCATGTCATCAACCGCTACACCGGCCTGCTGCAGGCAGGTCTGCCTACCATGATAATCGCGCATGTGACCTTTGAGTTACCCTACACCGCACTACTGGTATATAGCAAGCTGCGTGCTATGGACCCAGAGCTGTTGCACGCTGTACACGATCTGTACGGGAATACCTGGCAGGCTTTGCGGTATTTGTTTCTTCCGATTCTGACACCGACCTTAATCGGAGGTTTTTTGTTGGTGTTCACACTCTCTCTGGATGACCTAGTAATCAGTTTTTTCACCGCTGGGCCGGCGAGTGTAACCATTCCAATATATCTATATGGAGCCATCGCCAAAAAAGGAGTCACACCAGAAATCAACGCCATCGCCTCGATTCTCGTACTTGCTAGCATCGCAATATCCCTCGCCGGGACAATCATGAGGCGCGAAACCAAGCCTTCGTGATTGTTGCAGCACATCTATTACGCACATTGTCATAGCCCAGGAGACCATAATCATGAAACCAATGTTTACCCGCAGTGCCATCGCCGCAGTCGTCGCTTGTGGGATGTCTGTACCGATCACCGCCATGGCCGAACCAACGTTATATCTGTACAACTGGACAGACTACATGTCGCCCAACATCATCAAGAAGTTTGAAGCAAAATATCACTGCAAGGTAGTACAAAATTACTATAATTCCCTAGGCCAAATGGCGGCCAAACTCGAAGCGGGCGGCGACTCGCAGTATGATATTGTCGTACCGTCAAATTATTTTATCAAGCGTATGGTCGATGCCGGTTTGCTAAGCAAGCTGGATCCCAAAAAAATTCCCAATTTGAAAAACCTTTTGCCGCAATTCAAGGATCCAGAATATGATCCGCACAACACTTACAGCGTACCTTATCAGTGGGGTATGACCGGAATCGGTTATGACAGCAGCAAGATCATCCTGCCAGCCAAGGCTGATGGCTGGGCCATACTGTTCGATCCCAAGGTTAACGAAAAATATCCATTTTCTCTCATGGGTGGCAGTGGCCAAGATACCATTGGCGCTGCCTGTGCATACCTTGGCTATGGGTTCAACTGCACCGGCACCAAGGATTGGGAACAAGCAGCCAAGCTCATCGTTGCTACAGAAAAACGCCATAATTTTACCGGCTTCCTCGATGGAACACCCGCACGCCACGCCCTCACAAAAGGCGTGATCGCAGCTGGCATCATGTTCAGCGGCACTATCTCCTATGACATCCTGAAGCATCCCAAGAAATTTGGGCACATTCGTTACATTCTACCAAAATCCGGGGCTGAGATTTGGGTAGACAACATGTGCATCCCCAAGAATGCGCCAGACAAAGCTCTTGCCTACGATTTCATCAACTTCATTTTGAGCCCGGAAATTGGTGCGGAGCTGTCTAATTATAATAATTATGCAACGCCCAATCAGGCATCTGTCCGCTATTTGAAACCATTGTTAAAGACTCCCTACTATCTCCCACCAGAATCCGTTCTGGCACATCTGAAGTATCTGCCAGAACTAACCGGTAAGGAACTGCAGGAATACAACCAGATTTGGACCGCAATTCGTAGTCAGTAAAAACGTTGGATGGGGCGCATCCCGCTGGTGCTCAGTCACCGGCGGGTCAATACGGGTAACTTGGTCGGTTTTTTATTCACGCAGTATTACGGTTTTTTCGTAAAATATTTTTGGAGAATCGCCATGCGAACTGAATTACGTAAAGACAGCCTTTCCTTCATAGAATCTATTGTCATGGGCATTGCTGGAAGCGCGCCGGCCTACACCATCGCAGCCACTACGGCCGCGCTCATTGGGACTGCCGGCGTTTTAGCACCAGGAAGTTTGCTAATTTTTGCCATCCCAATGCTCGGCATTGCTCTCGCCTACAAACTCCTCAACCAGCGTATGCCCAATGCCGGTGCCGCCTATGAGTGGACCTCCAAGTTGTTCGGACGCCTTACCGGCTTCTTGTCGGGATGGGCCTTGTTGGTCGCGTCTTTGGTCTTTATGGTAACTGGGAGTATGCCCATAGCGACCTCCACCCTGGATTACGTCGCCCCACATCTTACCAATAACGTGGTTGCCACGACATCCGTCGCAACCCTCTGGTTTCTCGCCATTGCTCTGGTACTGATTACCGGTATTAAGTTGACCAGCAAATTACAGATGATCATGAGCACGATCGAGCTGATCATATTGGGGGCCGTCGGTATCGCGGCCTACATCCACATTGGGGTACATGGCGCAACCAACGCGTTCTCCTGGTCTTGGTTTGGCTTCGACTATACGCCGTCAGTTTTTGCTGAGTCGGCCTTGGTGGTGATTTTTTTCTATTGGGGTTGGGATGTAACGTCCAATCTTAGCGAAGAGACAAAAAAGGCAGAAAAAAACGCTGGCAATGGTGGTTTTGGCAGCGTTTTCGTAACCATCACCTTCTATGTCGCCTTCACCCTCGCAGCGTTGTTCTTGTTCTCCGTAAAAGACGCGTCCGGGCTGAGCGACAATATCGTCTACAACATTGCCATGGCATCGGGCCTGGGTCGGACTGGTGGGCTGCTGGCCTCAATTGCAGTGATTTTGTCTTCCATCGCGACTTTGGAAACCACCATGCTGCAATTTTCTCGTACCCTGTTTGCCATGGGACGCGATGGCGGGCTAACGCGCTATTTAGGCGTGGTCGATCCGCGTACCCAAACACCCGTCCGCGCCATGTATGTGCTGATTGGTCTTGGCGTGGCCACTCTCTGGGCATCTTCTTTCATGCCCTCCATCAGTACCATCATCAATGATTCGGTCAACGCCATCGGTATCCAGGTTGCGTATTATTACGGACTGGCAGGGATGGCCGCGGCCTGGCTCATGCGTGACAGCTTTCGCGTTTCCTGGCTACGGGGTCTGGCATTTAGTGCCTTTCCCGGCCTTAGTGGTATTTTTCTCTTTGTGATGGCCGGGTATGCCGTCACCACCTTTGGTCTCATCACAAATCTCGTTGGCGTTGGTGGATTAGTCATAGGACTCGTGTTTTTCCGCAGCCAGAAGAAAGACACCAGCAGCCCAGCGCAACCGGTATATGTTCCCGAATAGGCCGCCGATAAGGCATTTATTGCAACCCCGGTCCAGAACTCGTCTAGAAGTCTCTGAGTTCTGGCCCACTCTTCAGGAGATGCTGTCATGATAGAAAAGCCCGTTGCGGTCGTCACCGGGGCATCATCGGGGATTGGGGCGGAGACTGTTCGCCTGCTTTCCGAGAGAGGTTTTCAGGTATTCATGGGTGCGCGGCGTATCGAGCGTCTGCAAGCCTTGGCGCAAAAATATGGGGGCATACCCATTGCCCTTGATGTCTCTTCCACGGAATCAGTGCGACAATTTACCCAGGAGCTACCCGACAGCGTGCAGGTGCTTGTCAATAACGCCGGTGGCGCCCTGGGCCTGGAACCAATCGTGAATTTTGACGAGAATCAGTGGGTAGAGATGTATCAGTCGAATGTCCTCGGTCTGGCACGCATGAGCAAGGCGCTGTATCCGCGCCTGCTGACCCGCCCCAATCCGGTTTCTCATGTTTTCAACATTGGCAGCGTCGCGAGTTTTGAGGTCTATCCGGGTGGCGCTGGCTACACTGCCTGCAAGCACGCCGTCCGCGCCATTAGCGAGACCATGCGCCTGGAATGGCTGGGGAAACCCATTCGCGTGACCGAAATTGATCCCGGTTTTGTGGAAACCGAATTTAGTCTGGTGCGCTTTGGCGGAGATATCGCTCGCGCCAGCAGCGTCTATGCCGGAATGGAACCGTTGACTGCAACCGACATTGCCGAAACCATTCTCTGGTCCATCGAGCGGCCGCCGCACGTAAACATTGACTGCATGGTCGTGCGCCCACTTGATCAAGCCCGCATCGACAAGATCCATCGGCAAGCATGATAGCCTCAAAGCCTATCCATACCGAACGTCCGCTCATCGGCTTGAGCAGTTATGCCGTCGATGAAAGTGGACGCTACACATTGCCGGCAGAATATGTGCAAGCGGTCAGCAATGCTGGAGGGATGCCGGTTCTCTTGCCTCCGACTGAAGGCGCCAGCAGTGAACTTCTGCGCCATCTGGATGGTATCGTGCTGACCGGTGGAGGCGACATCTCACCCCATTTATACGGTGGCAACGGTAAGCATCCGGCGCTCTACGGACAAAGCTCCGCCCGGGATAATTATGAGTGTCGCCTGATCGAGTCTGCTCTGGCTCTGGACATGCCACTGCTGGGAATCTGCCGTGGCATGCAACTGCTCAATGTTCATTTCGGCGGTACGCTGTATGAACATCTACCCGACATCGTTGGCGAACACTTGCTGCATCGTAGCAACAAGCCCGGCCCTATCCCACACCTGGTGCATTGTGATCCGCAAAGTCGGCTTGGGCAGCTGTTGGGCAACGGAGAAATCGAAATTGCCTCTTGGCACCACCAAGCGGTCGATCGCATCGGTACTGGTTTATCGGTAGTGGCGTGGGCAAGCGATGGCTTGGCAGAGGCTTTGGAACTCGCTGATCGGCGCTGGTGCGTAGCGGTACAATGGCATCCAGAACTCCCCAGTGGCGACAGTCGACGCCAAGAAGCTCTCTGGCTAGATTTTGTTTCCGAATGCGTAAATTATAACAAACAAAATGTAAAACAAGATTGACAATAGGCCATATTTTTGTTTAATATGTTTAATATACTTATCATAGGTTACCAGCATGGCTTCTGAAGGCTTCACCGCGTGGTTCGCGCAGCACGGCATCACTGAAGTGGAATGTTTGGTCCCTGACCTCACCGGCATCCCACGTGGCAAGATAGTGCCGGCAGGCAAATATCTCACCGGCGGCACCTTGCGCTTGCCGGAGTCGATATTCTCGCAGACGGTTACCGGAGAATATCCCGAAGATGAAGAAACAGGCTCTGACCCTGCCGGCATCGACATGTTTCTGCTTCCCGATGAAAGCACTCTCAGGCTGGTGCCCTGGGCAAAAGAACCGACGGCACAGGTCATCCATGATTGCCAATACATCAAGAGCGGCACCGTCTCCATTGCGCCACGCGCCGTCCTGCGCGCAGTGCTCGAACTCTATGCTGCGCAGGGCTGGCAACCGGTCATTGCACCAGAGCTCGAATTTTATCTGGTCGCTCGCAATACCGATCCAGACTATCCCCTCTCCCCCCCCGTAGGACGTTGTGGACGGCAAGAGTCGGGACGTCAGTCTTACAGCATTGATGCGGTTAACGAATTTGATCCCGTCTTTGAAGAAATGTACGACTTTTGTGAGTTGCAGCGCTTAGATATTGATGCACTGATTCATGAGGAAGGCGCGGGACAAGTTGAAATCAACTTTTTGCACGGTGACCCTTTGCAATTGGCAGACCAAATCTTTCTGTTTAAGCGCACCATGCGCGAAGTGGCACTGCGCCACGAAATCTACGCGACGTTCATGGCCAAACCCATGGAAAATGAGCCAGGTAGCTCTATGCATTTGCATCAAAGTGTGGTCGATGCCAAAACCGGCGAGAATCTTTTTGCCGATAAAAATGGTCAGCCTAGTAAGGCATTTCTCTCTTTTATTGGCGGGTTGCAAAAATATCTGCCGGCAGCAATGGCGATCTTCGCGCCAAACGTGAATTCTTATCGGCGACTGACGCGTCATTCCGATGCGCCCATCAATCTGCAATGGGGCTACGATAATCGTACCTGTGGTTTGCGTGTCCCCTATTCAGATGCGGCCAACACTCGCGTCGAAAACCGCGTACCGGGTGCCGACGCGAACCCGTATCTGGCAATCGCTGCCTCACTCGCCTGCGGCTACTTGGGCATGATTGAGGGGCTGGAGGCAACACCGCCGTACCGTGGTTCAGCCTACGATCTTTCCTACGCGCTACCGCGCGAACTGTCTCATGCAGTCAAGCTCATGGAGAACAATCCAGACCTGCAGCGATTATTGGGGGAACGCTTCATCCGCGTCTTTTCTGCTGTGAAACGTCTGGAATATGAAACGTACCTGCACGTTATCAGTTCCTGGGAACGAGAACATTTACTGCTCAATGTCTGAGCCCGACGCAATCAAGGGAGACACCTATGAATTTATCTGCCGCACAATTACGTCAAAGTGATCTCGATCATCATCTGCACCCCTTTACCGACAACGCCGCGCTCGCCGTTGAGGGTGGGGCACGTATCATTACCCGAGCCGAAGGTGCCTATATCTGGGACATCGATGGAAACAAAATCCTCGACGGCATGGCTGGCCTTTGGTGTGTCAACATTGGCTATGGACGGAAAGAGTTGGCCGAGGTGGCCAGTCAGCAAATGCAAACCTTGCCGTATTACAACAGCTTTTTTAAGACGGCGACGGTACCGAGCATTCAGCTTGCAGAACGCCTGGTCGATCTGACTCCTGCGGGTCTCAACCATGTATTTTTCGCCAATTCTGGCTCAGAGGCCAACGACACCATCGCTCGTATGGTGCGCTACTACTGGGAACTGGAAGGCCAAGCGCAGCGGCAAATCATCATCGGTCGTCAATATGGCTACCACGGTAGCACCACCCTTGCGGCAAGCCTCTCCGGGGGACACATGCACGGTCAGGGCGGCGTACCCCTAGCAGGGTTTTCCCATATCCGTGCGCCTTATCGTTTTGGCGCCGATAATCCAGAGCATGATGCAGAAGCTTTCGGACGCGCGGCAGCGCAAGTATTAGAAGAAAAAATACTCGAATTGGGTCCGGAGCGGGTGGCCGCATTTTTTGGCGAACCCGTACAAGGGTCTGGTGGCATGATCATACCGCCGTCATCGTACTGGCCGGAGATCCAGCGGATCTGTAAAAAATACGGGGTTCTACTCGTTGCCGATGAAGTGATCACCGGATTTGGCCGCACCGGCCGCTGGTTCGCTGCGGAGCTCTACGACATCCAACCCGACCTGATGACGCTGGCCAAAGGTCTTTCCTCCGGTTATCTGCCTATCTCGGCGGTCATGGTCGGTGATCGCGTGGCGGAGACGATCATCCACAAGGGGGAAGAGTTCGTACACGGCTTCACTTATTCTGGCCATCCTGTTGCCGCAGCGGTCGCCCTCGAAAATCTGCGCATCATCGAAGAGGAACATCTGGTCGAAAATGCGGCAGATGTGGGGGCATATCTACAAGCGAGTCTGCACCAGTTGGAAGACCATCCCTTGGTTGGTGAGGTGCGCGGGGTCGGTTTGCTCGGGGCAATTGAGCTCGTGCAAAACAAGGCACCGCGGCAGTTTTTCTCTCCGATGGGCGAAGTCGGTACGCGCTGCCGCAACCACTGTTTTGCCAACGGCTTGGTCATGCGTGCGGTGCGCGACACCATGATCATTTCGCCACCGCTCATCTTTACCCGGGCACAGGTAGACGAGTTGATCGACAAGGCGCGTCTCGCCCTCGATCAGACTTGGGTGGATCTGCAAAAAGCCTCAGCAGAGGACATCAATCATGCCCGAATCGCCTGATCTCTCGAACGCTGTGGTGGACACTCTTGGCGCCGAACCACGCATGGTGGACCTACTCTTGCCCGATCTAAACGGTATTCCGCGCGGCAAGAGAATCCCCGTGACCATGCTCGAGAAGGTGCTGCGCGAGGGTATCAGTCTGCCAGCCTCTATCTTTGCTATCGATATCACCGGCAATACCGTCGAGGCTACGGGACTGGTCTGGGAGTGCGGCGATGCCGATCACCCTTGTTTTGCGGTGGCCAACAGCTTGCATGCCGCCCCCTGGCGGGGCGCATCGTCTGCCGATCTGCTGCTGACCATGGCGACAAGTTCCGACTCCGGTTTCTTTGGCGAGCCCCGTGCCCTGGCCCAGCGAATGGTGACAGAACTGGCAGCGTTAGGGCTCCATCCACAGGTCGCATTTGAGTTGGAGTTCTATCTCATCCCCCATCGCGATGGAGCGCCCATGGCTCCAGATACGCCCCATGCGCCAGGGAATATTCAGGTCTACGATCTCGATAGCATTGATGCGCAGGGGCATTTCTTTGCCCTACTTGAGGAGTCCTGCGCGGCGTATGGCCTCCCCTTGGAGGCCGTCGTCTCGGAAAATGCCCATGGCCAATTTGAGGTGAATCTGCACTATCAAAAAGATGCGCTGCGCGCCGCGGATGATGCTTGGTCGTTAAAGAGAGTAGTAAAGGGCGTAGCCGCCTCCTGCGGCTACACGGCATCCTTCATGGCCAAACCCTACGCACAAGAGGCGGGGTCAGGCCAGCATGTCCATGTCAGTTTGGTGGATGATGGCGGAAACAATGCGTTTTCCCAAAACCCGGAACGCTTACAACACGCGTTGGCGGGATTACTGCAAGTATTGCCGGCGTCCGTTGCCCTCTTTGCCCCGCATGCCAACTCCTACCGCCGCTTTCAAGAGGGCTCTTATGCGCCAACGCTGGCGTGCTGGGGCGAAAACAATCGTACCGCCGCCCTGCGTATCCCCCGCTCCGATCCTGTGGCGCGGCGCATCGAACATCGCTTTGCTGGCGCCGATGCCAATCCCTATCTCGTTCTGGCCGCAGTTCTCGCCGGTATGGTGCACGGCTTGCGCGAGCGTCTGCCAGCACCACCAGCGATCTCGGGTAATGCCTATACCGAAGTCGACGACTGCGACTCCGCCCTGCCTCGTGATTGGCAGTCGGCGTTGGATCATTTTGCCACCGCGCCACAATTAGCGGCACTCTTTGGCGAGCCCTTTCTCCGCCTCTACACGACAGTGAAACGGCACGAGCTACAGACCCTGCAGAACACCTATCATCCGCTGGAATATCAGTGGTACTTCGAGCGTAGCTAGGAAACCAATGGTGGACACTAGCAATTATTATCAGGCAACCAGGAATCGCACTCTCTCTGCCCAGGTACTGGCAGGGGAAGTACGTGCCGATGTTTGTATCATCGGCGGTGGTCTGACGGGTGTCTCAGCGGCCCTGGAGCTTGCCGAAAAAGGCTATGACGTCATTCTAGTGGAGGCACAGGATATCGGTTGGGGCGCATCTGGCCGTAATGGCGGTCAGATCGTTCCGGGACTAGCGACCGATATTTCGGTTCTGGAAAAGTTATTGGGCAGGGAAACAGCACAGGCCCTATGGGGCTTTTCGCTGCAAGCCATCGACCTGATTCGTTCGCGCGTGGAGAAACATCAGATCGCGTGTGACCTGCGTTGGGGGTATTTGCATGCGGCAATCAAGAAGCGGCAGGTGGAGGATCTGCGCGCTTGGCAGGACACCCTGAACCGCTTTGGGCACCCGAAAACAGCATTACTGAGCGGCACTGCACTCCGCGCCGCGCTGGACAGTCCACGCTACCTCGCGGCCTTGTCCGACCCGGCGGGTGGACACTTGCATCCACTGAATTACACCCTGGGCTTGGCACAGGCCGCGCAAGATGCGGGCGCCCGCCTCTTCGTGGGTAGCCCCGTACGCCAGGTAAAGCCCGGCACCCAGGTCATCGTAGAGACCGCCACCGGCAAGATTCAGGCCGACTTTTTACTCGTCTGTGGTAATGCCTATCTCGGGCAATTGTTGCCAAGCATTGCCCCCTACGTGATGCCTGTGGGTACCTACATTGCCGCTACCGAGCAGCTCGGGGAGCAGCGCGCCCGGGCACTGATTCCGAGCCTGGCCGCAGTCGCCGATCTCAATTTTGTTTTAGATTATTTTCGTCTGTCTGCCGATCACCGCCTCTTGTTTGGTGGCCGCGTAAGTTATTCCACGTTGCCGCCCCCAGAGCTCGGCCAGGCGATGTTGCAACGCATGCGCAAGGTCTTTCCTCAGCTTGCCGATGTGCTAGCGGACTACGTTTGGGGTGGAAACGTGGCGATCACACGCAATCGTGCTCCCCACTTCGGCCGCCTACGCGACAACATCTATTTCGCCCAAGGTTTCTCTGGTCATGGTGTTGCGCTCACCGGTTGGGCAGGCAAGCTCATGGCAGAGTTGGTTGCCAAACAATCTACCGATTTCGACATTTTTGCCCGCATTCCGCATCGTAAATTTCCCGGTGGGCGTTGGTTACGCACACCCGCCCTTCTCCTCGCTACCACCGCCTATCGTTTGCTCGACCTCTTGTAAGGAGATCCATCATGCCCAGCAACCAATCCCTCGACGCCTTCTGGATGCCCTTTACCGCCAACCGTCAGTTCAAGTCTGCGCCACGTTTATTAGAACGGGCGCAAGGGATGTACTACTGGGATGATCAGGGGCGCGATATTCTTGATGCCACCTCCGGGCTCTGGTGCGTAAATGCCGGACATTGCCGACCGGAGATCCAGGCTGCGATTGCCGAACAAAGCCAGAAAATGGATTTTGCGCCTACGTTTCAGATGGGACATCCACTCCCCTTCCAGTTTGCCGAGCGCCTGATACAACACACACCCGCTGGACTGGAGCATGTTTTTTTTACCAATTCCGGCTCGGAGTCGGCCGATACGGCCCTCAAGATTGCGCTGGCTTACCACTACCTGCCCGGAGAGTCGGCGTGCTCAGCAGGCCTTTTCGCGCGTCGTTGCGCGATCGGCCTTGCGCTGCCGACCAGATAATAGGCCCCAGCCGTCCCGGTCACCGGCACACCGCCACGCCCTCGTTGGGGCGCAGACGGCGCACTCGTCTCCCGAATGACTCGACGCCAACCATGCGGCACAGCACGCGCCTGCACTCCCGGCTTCGCGGTCGCTTCGGCGGATGCAGTTCGCCGCGTTGCCTTCTGGGGACTACTCGCCCCCGCTTCGCTCTCCTGGCTCGCAGTGGTGGAGAAGAAGATCGAACCCTGCTCATCGGACGAGATAAGGCCTATCACGGGGTCGGTTTTGGTGGTATTTCCGTAGGCGGATTACCCAACAACCGGCGCGCCTTTGCCAAGGATTTGCTTCCGGCAGATCACCTGCCGCATACACTAGACCAAGAGCAGAATCTTTTTCATCAAGGGCTCCCGCCCTATGACACTGCCCGCGCAGATGCCCTAGAGGCGCTGATTGCCAAACACGGTGCACAACGCATCGCTGCGGTAATCGTTGAACCGGTAGCGGGTTCTGCGGGTGTCATTCTCCCCCCTGCCGGATATCTGCAACGACTGCGCGAAATCTGCAATGAACATGGCATCCTGCTGATTTTTGACGAAGTCATTACCGGCTTCGGACGCCTTGGCACCCCCTTTGCCAGTCAGTTTTTTGCTGTCGTTCCCGACATCCTGACGACAGCGAAGGCTTTGACCAACGCCGCCGTGCCGATGGGCGCCGTCTTTGCCAGCACCGCCATCCACGATACCTTCATGCGGGCGCAGGAAAATCAGATCGAGTTTTTCCACGGCTATACCTATTCCGGCCATCCCCTCGCCTGCGCAGCCGGGCTCGCCACCTTGGACATCTACGAAGGTGAAGGTCTGCTCACGCGCGGCGCCGAGATGGCAGGCCCCCTTGCTGAAATGGTACACAGTTTACGTGATAGCCCCCATGTGCGGGATATCCGCAATCTGGGCCTGATGGCGGCCATTGAGCTAGAACCCCACGCCGATGCGGTTGGTGCCCGCGGCTATGCCGCAATGATAGAGGCATTTCGTCGTGGGCTCTTGATTCGCGCCACGGGCGATACCATTGCGTTGTCCCCTCCCCTCATTATCGAACTGAGTCACATGGATCGTATGTATCAAACCCTGCGCGATGTACTGCGCTCTATCTCGTGAGGTCATTCCATGAAAATCGGTGTTCCCAAGGAAATCAAAAACCATGAGTACCGCGTCGGCATGACGCCCGCTGGGGTGCGCGAGCTGTGCGCAAAGGGTCATAAAGTCTATATCGAGCAGCTTGCTGGCGCCGGCATTGGGCTGAGCGATGACGATTACCGCCAGGCCGGCGCAGAAGTTTTGCCGGACGCCGAAAGCGTTTTCGCCACGGCGGATATGATCGTCAAAGTCAAAGAACCGCAGACGCAAGAGTGCCAGCGCTTGCGCTCAGGGCAAATACTGTTCACCTACCTACACTTGGCTCCTGACCCCAAGCAAGCAAAACTGCTGATGGAATCAGGGGCGATCGCCATCGCCTACGAAACGGTTACCGACGCGCAAGGCCGTTTGCCACTGCTCGCCCCGATGAGCGAGGTAGCGGGGCGGATGGCGGTGCAGGTGGGGGCCCATTGTTTAGAGAAAGCACAGGGCGGCGCCGGAGTTCTATTAGCCGGTGTACCAGGTGTCGCCCCGGGCAAAGTTGCCGTGCTCGGCGGCGGTGTTGTCGGCTTGAACAGCGCTCGCATGGCGGCAGGACTCGGAGCGGATGTCACAATTCTCGATAAATCTTTGCCCAGACTGGCGGAAATCGATGCGCTCTACGGGCCCCGTATCAAGACCTTGTTTGCCACCACGGAATCCATCGAAAAAACAGTTTTCGACGCGGACCTGGTCATTGGCGCAGTGCTGGTACCCGGTGCCAATGCCCCCAAGCTGGTCAGCAAAGCCATGCTCAAGCACATGCGGACCGGGTCCGTCTTGGTCGATGTGGCCATCGATCAAGGTGGGTGTTTCGAGACCAGCCATGCCACCACCCACGCCGATCCTACCTACGTGGTCGATGACATCGTGCATTATTGCGTCGCGAACATGCCCGGTGGTGTCGCGCGCAGCTCCACCTACGCCCTCACCAACGCCACACTGCCCTTCATCAAGCAACTGGCAGACCTCGGTTGGCGCAAGGCACTGGCGAGCAACGCGCACCTGCGCGCCGGGCTTAATGTCATAGAAGGACACATTGCACACCCTTCGGTTTCCACGGCGCTGGGGGAATCCTTGTTCGACACGCAAACTTTTTTTGCGGGAGGTAGCCATGCATAGCATTCCCGAAAAGGGCTATTGGTATGATTTAGCAAAACAAATCAAATTCCCGGAACAAATACTGATTAATGGGGAGTGGTGTGATGCACAATCGGGCAAACGCTTTTCCACCATTAATCCGGCTACCGGTGCGGTTCTAGCATCAGTCGCCGAGGCCGATGCTGCCGATGTAGATCGCGCCGTCGCCAGTGCGCGCAAGGCCTTTATCGATGGTCGTTGGTCTGAGCTGCCGCCACGCGAGCGCGGTCGCCGCCTCATTGCCCTCGCAAACCTGATCGAAAAGCAGCGCGAAGAACTGGCATTGCTCGAGAGCTTGGATGTAGGGAAACCGATCCGCGACAGTTTTCATGTGGATTTGCCAGGCATCGTGCGCACCTTCGCCTGGCATGGGGAGGCAGTGGACAAGGTCTACGACCAAATCGCGCCCACGGATTCCGGCTCCATTGGCATGATTACCCGAGAACCGCTGGGGGTCGTGGCGGCAGTGGTGCCATGGAATTTTCCGCTAGAAATGGCTGCCTGGAAGGTGGCACCAGCCTTGGCAATGGGCAACAGCGTTATCCTCAAACCTGCCGAGCAGTCTCCCCTCACCGCCCTCCGCTTGGGCGAGCTGGCGTTGGAAGCGGGGATTCCCGCCGGCGTGCTTAATGTGCTTCCAGGATACGGCCCCACCGCTGGCAAGGCCTTGGGTCTGCATCCGGACGTCGATTGTCTTGCCTTTACGGGATCCACCGAAGTCGGCAAATATTTCTTGCAATATTCCGCGCAGTCCAATATGAAGCGCGTATGGCTGGAGTGTGGCGGCAAGAGTCCGAACATCGTTTTTGCCGATTGTCCGGACTTGGATGCAGCGGCCGAGGCCGCTGCCATCGCGATCTTTTTCAATCAAGGAGAGGTCTGTAGTGCTGGTTCCCGGCTGCTCGTCGAAAATAGCGTACGCGAGGCGTTTATCGATAAGGTCGTTGCTGCGGGGAAAGATCTGCAGCCTGGCGACCCTCTTGATCCGGCAACACGTATTGGTGCGATTGTGAGCGACGACCAGTTACAGCGCGTTATGGGCTATGTGGATACTGCTACCCGGGAAGGTGCCCGCCTGCGCATGGGGGGTGGTCGCCTGCGTGCTGAAACTGGCGGTTATTACATGGCGCCGACCATATTTGATGGCGTCACCAGCAGCATGACCATTGCCCAAGAGGAAATCTTTGGACCAGTACTAGCCGTAATCGGCTTTGACCAGGAAGATGAGGCACTGCAGATTGCCAACGATAGCATCTACGGACTAGGGGCTGCCGTGTGGACAAGGAATATCGACCGCGCACACCGGTTGGCGAAAAAGTTGCGCGCCGGCACCGTATGGATCAATAGCTATGAAGAAGGTGACGCCACCGTTCCCTTCGGCGGCTTTAAGCAATCCGGGTTTGGGCGGGACAAATCCCTGCACGCGATAGATAAGTACTGTGATCTGAAAACTACCTGGATTCACCTAAACGCGGCAAAGTAGTACGGCGATTTGCCCTCTTCGTGACGCTCCCATTATACTTTCGGCCGACTTGGGAGCTCACGGACACCGAACAAGTGATGAAAAACGATGAGGATATCGGTAAGCGGCTACAGCTGGTACGCAAAATCTACGGATTGACCCAGCGAGAGTTATCGCGACGTGCCGGAGTTACCAATGGTGCAATTTCATTAATTGAACAAAACCGCGTAAGCCCCTCGATTAGCTCACTCAAAAAAATACTTGATGGCATCCCCATGTCAATTTCCGATTTCTTTACTCTCGACTTGGTGGCAAGCGATAGCGTATTTTTTTCTGCCGACGAAATGCCGGACATTTCTTTAGATAAAAACATCATGATGTGCCTACTCGGCGGTCCCACAAAAGGACGCGCCATACAGATTTTACATGAATACTATCAACCAGGATCTGACACTGGAGAAACCATGTTGCGTCACCACGGCGAAGAAGGTGGCGTGGTCATAGAAGGCTGCATAGAGTTAACTGTAGGTGATAAAAAGAAAGTGCTATGTTCCGGTGATGGGTATTATTTTTCCAGCCAAATTCCCCACAGATTTGCCAACCCCAGCGACGATATATGTGAAATCATCAGCGCCAATAGTCCGCCAACATTTTAGCCCTAAGGGTAGAATAACGGTCAACGAATCTGCGACACGATCACTTCTTATACGGCCCATCTTGGACGTTTTTCTGTGTCATTTTCGGATGTCGCCATCCCCTAGAATTTATCGATATCATACAGGATTTCGAGAGTATCGGCATAGCTATTATCGGGATTTTTGCCGGCATTTTGGCCAAGACGCAATCCAGCCATTCTGGACAATCCAGCCGATATTTTCGCAACTTGCGATATCCTTGCGGACCAATCGGTGACTTTGCGGCAGAAAAAAGTCGATATAAGGTTACTCCAAACGCATAGACATCAGAGCGACTATCTCCCAACGCACCGTTAACCAATTCAGGAGCCATGTACGCCAACGTCCCAGGAGCCTCACGCGGTGCCGGATCCAGAGCGCCAGGTACCCATTGTTGAACAAGCAATGCAGAAACAGGCACAACGCCGTGCCAAGAAACCGCCCCCTATCACCCTTGGCGGCAGTATACACAACCAAAACCAGCACCGCTCCCTCGTTCACCTTCCTCCTGAACTACATCACGGGGACATTACTGCTTGGGGCTAACATGCCCAGCTTACCCCAACCTACCCCCCCTTTTTCCCGCACGCGACTTTGCCTACACTGAGCGATCTTTCTTTGGTCACGGATCGTGTATGCGCGCCAGTCAATTCTTTCTGCCCACCCTTAAGGAAACCCCGGCGGAGGCCGAACTCGTCAGCCATCAATTGCTATTACGCGGTGGCTTTATTCGGCGTCTGGCCTCGGGCCTGTATACCTGGCTGCCGCTCGGGCTACGGGTGCTGCGCAAGGTAGAAGCGGTGGTTCGTGAGGAGATGGAACGCGCCGGTGCTCAAGAAGTGTTGATGCCGGTAGTCCAGCCCGCAGAACTGTGGCAGGAGTCGGGACGCTGGGAGATGTATGGTCCAGAGTTGTTGCGCCTGAAGGACCGCCATCAGCGAGATTTCTGCCTTGGCCCCACACACGAAGAGGTGATCAGCGACTTGGCAAGACGGGAGATCCGCTCCTATCGTCAATTGCCGGTCAATCTATACCAGATACAGACCAAGTTTCGCGACGAGATTCGGCCACGCTTTGGCCTGATGCGGGCACGCGAATTCATCATGAAAGACGCCTACTCCTTTCATGTCGACCAAGATTCTCTGCGGGCGACCTATCAGGACATGTACGACGCCTACAGCCGCGTCTTTACGCGCCTGGGGCTGGAGTTTCGCGCCGTCGATGCCGACAACGGTTCGATTGGTGGCAAGGCTTCGCATGAATTCCATGTGTTGGCCGATTCTGGCGAAGATGCCATCGTGCATTGTTCGGCGTGTGATTATGCCGCCAATCAGGAATTGGCGCGCAGCCGTCCCGAAGCAGAGCGCAGCGAGGAAATGTTTTCTGCGGAACAGCGCAGCACACCGGGGATTCGCACCGTACTGGAGCAAGCAAAACTGCTCGGCATCACGCCAGCGCAAGTGGTTAAGAGTCTGTTGGTGATTGCGGATGAACATCCCGTGCTTCTTCTGCTGCGCGGCGACGATGAGCTCAACCTGATCAAGGCCGCGCGTGCCCTGGATGTGGACGCGGTGCGTATGGCGAGCGCCGAGGAAAGCCAGGAGATCCTGGGCGTACCCTTTGGCTTCTTTGGCCCCAAAGACCTCCCCGTAACCTTGCCAATCCTAGCCGACCAGCGCGCGTTGGCACTGCGCAATTTCAGCACCGGCGCCAATGTTGCCGACCAGCACTGGCTGAATCTCAACTGGGAACGCGACCTGCCCCGCCCTGCGGTTGCCGATCTGCGCAATGTGCAGGCTGGCGATGCCTGCCCCCACTGTACCCCAGGCACCCTCGGCATCCGCCGCGGCATCGAGGTCGGGCATGTATTTCAACTGGGCACCCGCTATAGCGAAAAGCTCGGTGTGCGCGTGCTCAACGAGGCAGGCAAGGAGCAAACGGTGCTCATGGGCTGCTACGGCATCGGTGTGTCGCGCATCGTTGCTGCCGCTGTCGAGCAGAATTTTGACGAGCGCGGCATCTGCTGGCCACCGGCCCTCGCCCCCTTCGACGTGGGTATCGTTGCCATTCAGGCGAAGAAATCCCCCGCCGTGCGCGCGGCAGCGGAGACGATGATGGAGCGACTAGAGAAGCTGGGTATGCAGGTATTCCTGGACGACCGCGATGAGCGCCCCGGCGTACAGTTTGCCACCCTGGACCTGATCGGGCTGCCGCATCGCCTGGTAATCAGCGACAAGACTCTGGCGCAGAATGTCTGGGAATATCGCAGCCGCCGTGAGAGCGAGAACCGTCTGCTCAGTGAAGATGCGGTGTTGGCCGTTTTACAAGGAGAAAGCGTGTGAGCTATCAAAAGATCCTCGTTGCCGTCGACTTCAGCGCCATGGCAAATCTGGTGCTCGCCCATGCCGAGGAAGAGGCGCGCCTACACCACGCCGAGCTTACCCTGCTGCATGTTTTCGATACGCAGATCATGGACTTGCAACTACCCGAGGAACTATTACCCAGCTCGCTCGAAATGGTGCAGCGCCTACGCACGCTGGCACAAGAACGATTGGAATCCCTGCAGAAATCTATTGCCATACCAAGCCAAAGCGTTTTACTGGAAAAGGCCGGCGGCATAGGTCGCAGCATCTGCGAGCATGCAACAGAACAGGAACATGATTTGATTGTCATCGGCAGTCAGGAGCAAGGGGCAATCGGGCGACTGCTGCTGGGATCAGTGGCAAGCACTGTGGTACATCACGCCCACTGCCCAGTCCTGGTGGTCAAATCTCCGCAGGCGAACTAGCCCGCGCGAGCAGGACTGTGGCGCGCTGCCCAGTCGCCAATCTCTGCGACTAACTGTTGTGCTGCCTGATTCATGGCGGTAGCACCGCCAGCCGGACCAACAACCCGCAAAGGCGCCTGCGCAGCAAAGGTCTGCTGCGCGAGAACGTGGTAGCCCTGCGCCTCCAACAGAGTAGCCGTGCAGGAGATTTGTGCCGTGCCCGCCGTCGCACTAGAAAAATCGACAGTAAAATTCTGCAGACTCAACTGCAGGAGCAGCGCCGGATGTCCCGCCTGCGTCGGGCCCAACACCGCGCGCCAATCGCCTTGCTGATCTAAATGTTCGCTGAGCAACATGCCAAGCATCTGGCCCGGTGCAGCTGCCCAACGAGCACCATTGTAAGGACGCAACGCTTGCGGGTCGGAATACTGCAAACGGTAGAGAACCTGCTCACCCGCCAGCCAACTGGGTGCAGTCACAGCTTCCAGACGCAATACACCGGAGCGGGCCTGTGCTGCACGCTGGGACACCTGCGCCGCATTCAGCGTATAAGGCTGCTCCCAGGCCGGTGCGCTGGCACAAGCCGCAAGGGCAAGGCTTACCGTACCCAAAGCTGCAATGGACAGAGGGCGCCACCAAACCGGTTTCTCCTTCATGGATTTCCTCCTGCAAAGCCTGATTGCCCAGGCCCCGGTGGTGGCGACGAACGCCCGTAGAGCAAAGACTGCGGATTTTGCCGCAAGTCCTGACTCAAGGCCCCCAAATCCCGACTGCTTTGCAATAGATTTTGGGTCAAGGCGTTGAGCTGCGGGAGAGTCTGATTATTGAGCACCGCCACACTCTGTTGACCAGAACTTGCGAGCTGATGCAAAGCTACACTCGTGCCATTGAGCTGCTGTAGGGGAGCCTTGGCGGCAAGCGCCAAATCATCAAGGTGACGTACCAGTTGTTGGCTATCTTGCATGGTAGATCGGGTTGCGGCGATGGTGGAAGGCAGTTGTGCCAAAGCGGGCTGCAAGGCAGTTTCAAGTTCTGCCAGTTCCGCACTGGCCTGATCCAAATGACGCAGGGTAGCGGTGAAGTGCTTCCGATTCTGCTCGTCGAGAAGATCATTCATGCGCAGGGCCAACTCGTTACCCTGGTTGACCAAGGACTCGCCACTACGGGACAGCACCTGAATAAAGCTCGGGTGCATGGGAATATCGGGGGCCTGCCCCGGCGCATGCGCCAAAGGCGAAAAGTCCGTGCCGGCATCGCTCAAGGACAAATAGCTCAGCCCTGTCACCCCCTGCGGTTCGAGCTCCGCAAACGTCGCCTTGGTAACCGGGGTCTGCGCGTCGATGCTCACCTGCACTTGCACCATACGCGGATTGCGCGGATCAAAGCCGATGGACTTCACCTCGCCCACCCGCACGCCCTTGAAGCGCACTGGTGCTTGCACAGTGAGCCCCGTAACACTGAAAGGAGAGATCACGTTGTAGACTTTGCCCACGGGCGTCGAGTGATGCATCCACACCCCGGCGATGGCGAGTGCCGCACCCAAAACGACGATAAACAACAAGGCGATCAGCGCATGCGCCCGACTTTCCAACTAACAACCCCCGAGGAAATTGACTTGCCCTGGTCGGCATGCCTAAATGTAGCAGGTATTTTGGATGATTCCCATGCACTTCGACAGCCTACGCCAAACCATGATCGACACCCAGATTCGCACCTGGGAGGTTCTCGACCCGGAAGTCCTGCGGGTCTTACAAAACATCAAGCGCGAACAGTTTGTGCCCGCCCAACTGCAGGAACTGGCCTTTGCCGATTTCGAAATCCCCCTCGGCGACGGCGAACGCATGTGGACGCCAAAGATGGAGGCGCGCGTCCTGCAGGAATTGGAGATCCAGCCCCAGGACAAAATTCTCGAAGTGGGCAGCGGCAGCGGCTATTTCACCGCGCTTTTAGCGAGCATGGGCAAGTTGGTCCACAGCGTCGATGATAACAGCGAGTTTATTCGCAGCGCAGAAGGGCGCCTGCAAATGCAAGGCATCAGTAATGTACAACTCCATATTGGCGACGCCTCTGGCGGCTGGGCAACGACTGCCCCCTATGACGTCATCGTCCTGACGGGTTCGCTGCCGGAGCTTCCCAAGACATTTCTCGACCAATTGAATCCTGGTGGACGTCTGGTCGCCATCCTCGGCCAGTCGCCGCTTTGCAAGGTGCGTCGCTATCGGCGTAGCGCCGACGGCAGCCTGCGTAGTGGTGACCTCTTCGAGACGGACATCCCCGCGCTGCGCCATCCGGCCAGCAAGAAATTCCAGTTCTAAGCATGCACATACGGGCGGCGCGTAGCCTGGTCTTAGCCATCGACCTGCAAGACAAACTCCTCGGCATGCTCGGCGACGAGCAGCGCCAGCCCCTGTTGCAAGCCATTCATCGCTTCCTCGACAGTGCCCAGGCCTTTGACGTCCCCATTCTGCTCTCGGCACAGTACCCGAAAGGGCTGGGTACGGTAGACACCAGCCTGCAGACATTCGGCGCGACGTTCGAGAAGACCGAGTTCTCCTGCTACGCCAATCCTGCACTACGCGCCGCCCTGCGTGCCCGGGTAGAACGGCGGCAAATCTGCCTGCTGGGGGTGGAAACCCACATCTGTGTGCTGCAGACCGCCCTCGACTTGCAGTCCCAGGGCTGGCAGGTGGCTATCCCCATCGACGCCGTAGCCAGTCGCGATCGGCAACAGAGCGAATGGGGCCTTGCCCGCCTGCGCCAAGCTGGCGTCACCCTGAGCAGTACCGAATCGATCTTCTACGAGTGGATGGAAGACGCTGCCGATCCACGCTTCCGCCAACTGGCGCCAGCCTGGCGCTGAGAAATCGATGAGTCTGCACTATCAGATCCAGATGCGCCCCCAGGCGCATATCATCCAAATTTCCTTGCAAATCTCTGATCCAGACCCCGATGGACAGATTCTCGCTCTACCGGCCTGGGTGCCCGGTAGCTACACCATCCGCGATCTCGCCCGCCACATCGTCAGCATCCGTGCGACAGGCAACGGAGAAGAGCTGTCTTTGGACAAATTCCGCAAGGATCACTGGCGCATTGCCCCGTGCCGCGGCCCAATTACAATTTCTTACGAGGTCTACGCCTTCGACAAGTCAGTACGTACGGCCTACTTGGATGATGCTGGGGGGTTTTTCAATGGACCAGCAGTCTTTCTGCGCGTGCTGGGGCAGGAGCAGCAAGCGCATGCGCTAGACATCAGCGGTCCTGCCGACTGGCAGTTAGCGACGAGTATGGAATCTGTCACCGAGGCTTTGTGGTCCTGGGGCGAGCACTGCGCCCCGAACTACCGCTCGCTCTGCAATCATCCCATGCTGTTCGGTCCACTGAACCGGGTCGATTTCTGCGCTGAAGAGATACCCCATCACCTGGCGCTTCTTGGGCACCCCGCTGCAGAGTTGCTGCGCTTAGGCGAAGATCTCGCGAAGATCTGCGCGTATCAGCAACAATTCTGGGGCACCGGTCCCTTTTCACGCTATCACTTTCTCTGCATGGGCGGACAAAACACTTACGGCGGCTTGGAACATGAGGCCTCGTCCGCCCTGCTCTGTAATCGTGCCGACCTGGATGGTAGCGATCCCAAAGGCTACCGCCAGTTTCTCGGCCTGGCCAGTCACGAATACTTTCATTCCTGGCTGGTGCAGGCCATCCGCCCAGCGGCCTGGAGTGAGACGTACTGGGAAGCGGAAATTCCCAGCCACGATCTCTGGGTCTTTGAAGGCATCACCTCCTATTATGACAGCCTGTTGCTCTGTCGCGCCGGCTTGTGGTCGCAGAGCGAGTACCTGGAAGAGCTGGGGCAGGAAATCACCCGCCTCGCCCGGCGTCCGGGTGAAGTGCGCCAAAGTCTTGCCGAATCCAGCGCCGACGCCTGGACCAAGCTCTATCATCCTCACCCCACCGCCGCCAATTTTGAAATCAGTTACTACAACAAGGGTGCCCTTGCCGCCCTGTGCCTGGATGCTCGGCTACGGCAGCGGGGCTCCAGCCTCGACAAAATCTTGCGCCAGCTTTGGCAGGACTTTGGGCAGGCCAAGCGTCCGCTCCCTGAGGGCGGCATCTTTGCCATTCTCGAAGCTGCTCTCGGGGAAGAGGGTGTCGGTGAAGTAAGGGATTGGGTCACCAAACCACAGCCACTGCCCGTGCAAGAATGCCTACAAGTCCTGGGCGTAGAACTGCACTGGCGCGCTGCACGTGATGGACAAGACCACGGCGGTACGGAGATAGGCGGCCGTGGCAACGATATTGGCGCTACGTGGAAGAAAGCAGCGCTTGGCGTAGAGCTGAACTTTGTCCGCGCCGGCGGGCCGGCAGAGGACGCCGGTCTATGCCCAGGAGATCGCCTGCTCGCCCTGGACGGGGAAGAGATTGTCGCCGATCGATTAGCGGCCCAGTGGGATCGACTCGCACTGGGCATCCCGCGACACCTACATTATCTGCGCGATGGGCGGCTGTGCGAATGCGACTGCATCCCCACATCGCCTCCCCTCGACACCGCCTATCTAAAAATCGGCAAAGAGACGGCCCAACGCTGCCAGGATTGGCTTACTGGTGCGATAGATCAGACCAGCGGATAGTCGCGGCGCACCCGCTCCACGCGTAGGGCCTTACCGGTCTGCGTATCAATCTCCGCGAGCAATCCGCAAAGGCTCGCCAGCCCATCGACCACGGGCGCCTTGGCGGGCATAGCGTCGATGAAGCGGCGCTTGGCGATTTCCCGATCCACACCAATGATCGAGTCATAACAGCCGCACATGCCGGCATCGCTCTGGTAGGCCATACCGTCGGGTAAAATCCGCTCGTCCGCAGTGGGTATGTGGGTGTGGCTGCCCACCGCCATGCTTGCTCTTCCATCCAAATGCCAGGCCAAGGCGTATTTTTCGCTGGTCGCTTCGGCATGCAAATCCACCAGGATCACATCGCAATCTGCCAGCTCTTCATCTAACGCGGCATCTGCGGCACGAAAGGGACAGTCATAGATCGGGTGCATAAACAGGCGTCCCATGAGATTCAGGACACCGAGGCTCCATCCATCTTTCTCGATACGCAGCGCCCCACGCCCGGGCGTGCCCGGAGGCGCGTTATGGGGACGAAGCAAACGCGGCTCCTCAGCAATGAAGCTGATGGCCTCTTTTTGATCCCAGACATGGTTACCCGCGGTCACCGCATCTATGCCCCAGCTGAGAAACTCGTCCAAGATCTTGCGCGTGATCCCCGCCCCCCCGGCGGCGTTTTCCCCATTGACTACCACCGCGTCCAGATTCCCCTCAGCACGTAGATCGGCCAAGCCCTGCTGCAAGGCACGGCGTCCCGGTGCTCCCATCACGTCTCCAGCAAAAAGGATTCGTATTTTCATCGTGCAAAACTCCGGTATTCGCGCTCGGTGGCGATCGCATCCAGGGGCACATCCCATGGCTCTGCCGGCAATTCTCTCACCTCCTGAAAGGCATGGGCCACCCCTAGTAAACGCGGGCGACGCCAGCGACGACGATGGCGCAGTGCCGCCAGACTCCGATCATAGAAACCACCACCCATACCCAGGCGTTGCCCGGCACCATCAAAGGCGACCAGGGGTAAAACTAACAAATCCAGATCAGTAGCCGCTTTCCAATGACGAGGGGCTATCTCTGGTTCCGGGATTCCTAGGCGGTTTTTGACCAGGATCGCGCCCGCAGAAACAGGGGCAAAGCGTAGTTCGTCCGCATGCAGGCCCGCCAAGACGGGAAGAAAGAATTGCTGGCGATGCGCCCAAGGCAAATGCAGGATGGACAGCGCACTGATTTCACCGCGCATGGGCCAGTACAAACCAACAGTGCGCGCACTACGCAGAGAGCGGGACTTTCGTAACTGACGCAGTAGGCCACGTTCGGCGTTGCGGAGATCGGCCGGGCTCAAAGCTGCTCGCCGTTGCCGCATGCTGCTGCGAATGTCGATTTTCGAGATGGGCAAAAAAATACTCCCCGCTTGGGTCGTGGCACCCGCTATCCCACGAACCTGATGACCAGGTCGGGAGCCCGGGAATCGTATCAGGCTACTCCACGAGGGAGCGGCACACCAACGATATGGACCAAGGCCCCCTGGATAGACAATGTTGGTTCAGGAAATATCCCGGTACCACGTGCCCCGCAGGGAGTAAGCTCAAGCTACTCCGCACCCTGCCCCATGTCAACTAGATGTTGCAGGCGTGTAGCCACACTCTCCAGTGAGTGTTGCGCCTGCTGCAGCTCTTCTTGGCTACGCTGCAGGTCGGCAGCCAAGTTCAGCGCCACCATGAGCAGAGCGCGCTCCCGTTGCGTGCCCACGCTTTGCCGCACTTTCCCGCTTTGCAAACGCTCTTGCAGGGTGAGCATGGCCTGCCCAAGCAGATCGCGCTCCTCGGCCGAGCAAGAGATTTGATAGGACTGATTCAGAAATTCTGCGGCGATGACCTCACGCGCACCGGCTGCACTGCCCTGATTCATGTGTTGTGTCCTTCTTGTTCCCAGATGCAGATTTGTTCAAGCAGCCGGTCCAGGCGCTCGCGAATCTCTTGATGCTGGCGGCGCAGCTGGACATTCTCTGCCTCGAGGATCTCTTTTTCCCGACGCAGGCGCGACACCTCAACCCACTGCCCAGCCCCCCGCACCTGGCGACGCAGGGCATGATAATCGAGTATCATATCTTCGATTTGGCCCAGGAGAGATTCGACCCGAGATTCCCGCACGCTTACCCCCGGTTACAGTATGAAAACGAGTGTACGAAGGGAGCCAAGCATTTGCAACTCGATCAGACCCAATGAAAAAAAGCTCTCCTCCGCTCATCTCCGGGCAAAATTTTCGCAACCGCCTCGGCATTGCCGCCATCGTGGTGCTCTTACTCTTGTTGATCGTGGTTGCTCGCCTACTCGACTTGCAGTTGCTGCACTATCAAAAATTTCGGCAACTTGCGCACGACAACCATGCTGCCTTGGTCCCGGTCAATCCCCCACGAGGTCTGATCCTCGCCGACCATGGGCAGGTCCTCGCGCAAAACCAGCCAACCTATGCGGTAGAAGTCACTCCTGATCAAACCGCTGACCTGGACGCCACGCTTGATCGCCTGCAAAAGCTACTCGGTCTTTCCGACGGCGATCTCACGCGTTTTCGGAAAAGTATGGCGGCCAAGGCGAGTTTTGATCCGATCGTACTAAGGGCCGATCTCACCCCCCAACAGATCGCGGACCTCGCCGTGCGCACAGCAGAGTTCCCTGGGGTGCGCATCACCGCGCTCATGCATCGCCATTATCCCTACACCACCCTCTTTGCCCATGTAGTCGGCTACGTTGGACCGATCACGGCAAGCGATCTACAACGTCACCAAACGGAAAATTATCGTGGCCGAGATTACATCGGCAAAACCGGGCTCGAGGGCCATTACGAGCGCCAACTGCGCGGCCAAATGGGTTACCAAATCAAACAGATTGATGCGGAAGGACTGCAGGTCGGCACGTTGTCCGAGCAACCGCCAGTGGCAGGTGACAATTTAGAGACGCATTTACGTCTACGTGTGCAGCAAGCGGCGGCAAACGCCCTGGAAAGCAAAAATTATCGGGGCGCCGTCGTTGCCCTCGACCCCAACAACGGTCACGTGCTGGCCATGGTCAGCAGTCCGAGTTTCGATGCCAATTGGTTCGTGGATGGCATTAGCACGTCGCACTGGCGCAGCCTCCTGGACAATCCCGGTCACCCCCTTACCGACCGTGCCGACAACGGCCTCTACCCACCTGGCTCCTGCGCCAAACCTTTCTACTCCATTCAAGCCATACAATCGGGGGTCATCGGGCCGGACTTCCAAACTTATTGCCCCGGCAACTTTCAACTCGGTGGGCATACCTATTGGGATTGGAACCGCGGCGGTTTCGGCGAAACCAACCTCACCAAGGCCTTGGCTTGGTCGGTAGACGTATTTTATTACAAGCTGGCGGTAAAGATGGGCATCCAGTTGCAGGATCAGACCCTCTGGCGTTTCGGATTTGGCAAGTCCCCAGGCATCGATCTACCTGGCGGCCTAGCAGGACTCGTGCCCACTCCGGCGTGGAAGCGTGCCCATTTGCACGCCCCTTGGTACACTGGCGATTCCGTCATTCTTGGCATCGGTCAGGGCTACCTTTTGGTCACCCCCCTGCAGCTCGCCCGCGCCGTATCCGCGATTGCCAACGGCGGCTATTTGGTGCAGCCGCAAGTGGCCAAGGCGTGGATCAGCTCAAGCACCGGGGCACACACCCCCATCCCCAGCAATGCGCCGTTGAATTTGCATATTGATCCATCTGCGCTACATGCTGTGCGTCAGGGGATGGAGGCCTGTGTGAATACCGGCACCTGTCATACGGTCAGCATCCCCGGTATCAGCATTGCCGGCAAAACCGGTACGGCACAGGTGCCCGAAGGTTATGCGCACGGGCGCACGATCTATAACAACGACTCCCTATTCATTGGCTGGGCACCAGTAGATCATCCCAAAATCGCAGTGGCTGTAGTGGTGGAGAATGGCGGCCATAATGCCTGGCAAGCGTTGCCGGTTGCACGCGCCACCATCGCCGCGTACCTGCAGCCCGACCATGACCCAGGACCGGCCCCCTCCCACCTCCATCCGCAACATTCGCCTTGACATCGGCCTGGAAACTGCGCAGAATCCGCCGATCTTCCGCCCCAGCACGTGGGCATTCGTTTCGATAGTATTAGGAGTAGGTAGCGTGGCGAATACGGCACAGGCGCGCAAGCGCGCAATTCAGAACCAAAACCGTCGGCTGCATAACGACAGCCTGCATTCTCGTATGCGCACCTACGTCAAGCACGTTCTGCGCACGGTACGTGATGGTAACCAAGAACAGGCGCGTAGCGCCCTGCATACGGCAGAGTCGATCATCGACAAGACCGCCAGCAAGGGTGTCATTCACCGCAACGCGGCAGCGCGCACCAAGAGCCGCTTGTCAGCACGCGTAAAGGCGATGGGGCAGCAGGCTTCCGCCTAAGGGACTCTCGCTTGCGGGACAGTGAAAGGCCAGTCTTTCGACTGGCCTTTTGCATTTCAGCCGTCAAGCATGGCGCGTAAGCGCGCAAAGGCATCTTCGGTTTCTTCCGGCGCATCGGCGGCCATCGCGCCGCGCTGCCAGTCGAGATGTTCCGCGGGGATCTCGGCCAAAAAACGGGACGGCTCCGGATTCAAGGTTTCTCCATAACGCTTGCGACGCTGGCAAAAACTGAGCTGCAAGCGAAACCTCGCCCGTGTCATCCCCACATAGAACAAGCGACGTTCCTCGGCAATCTGCTCCGGGGTTTCGCTGTTGCGATGGGGTAACAATTCCTCTTCCAGGCCTACCAAAAAGACCTGAGGGAACTCCAGCCCCTTGGCGGCATGCAGCGTCGACAAGCGCAGTACGTCGCGATCCTCGTCCTCTTCCCGTTCCAGCATGTTGTAGAGCATCAAGCGCTGCAGCAGTTCGCCAAGATCCTTGGGACCGTCTTCTTGCTCCAATAAGCGCCCTATCCAGCTAAGCAATTCCTGCAGGTTTTCCCAACGCCGGCGGGCAGCACGTTCATCTCCTTCATCCAGGAGATACTGCCAATAGCCGATCTCTTCGGGAATGCTCTGCAACACCGGGAGCAACTCCTCGCTGCGCTGTACTTCGTCATTTTTTTGGTTAATCCAGTTGGCAAATTCTTCCAGAGCGACACGGCTACGAGCGGGCAGTTCCAGATCCTCGGCAAAGATACTGGCAAAGAATGATTGCCCCTGCGCCCGTGCATATTGCCCAAGCCGCTCCAGACTCTGGCTACCAATTCCCCGGCGCGGGGTATTTACCGCGCGTAGCAGGGCGGGATCGTCGTCAGGGTTTTGGACCAACCGACAATAGGCCAAAAAGTCCTTGATTTCTGCCCGCTCGAAGAATGAGATCCCCCCCGAGACCTGATAGGGAATCCGGGCCGACCGCAGTGCGGCCTCGAGCGGACGAGACTGATGATTACTACGATACAAAATAGCGTAATCGCGGTATTCGCCGTCGCGCTGGAAACGATCGCGCAAAATCGTGTTCGCCACGCGTTCTGCTTCCTCACTCTCATCGGCACAGGCATGCACCTGGATGCGCTCTCCTTCGCCCAAATCTGACCATAGGCGTTTTTCGAAGAGATGCTCATTTTGCGCGATAACGGCATTGGCAGAGCGCAAGATGCGGGCGGTAGAACGATAATTTTGCTCTAGCTTGATGACCTTGAGGCTTGGAAAATCCTCGGCCAAACGATGCAGATTATCGGCCGCGGCGCCGCGCCAAGAATAGATGCTCTGGTCATCATCTCCCACTGCGGTCAGGTTCTGCCGCTGCTGGAGCAGCACGCGCAGGAGACGATATTGTGCCCCATTGCTATCCTGGTATTCATCCACCAGCAGATAGCGAATACGGTCCTGCCAGTAGGCGCGTGCCGCCTCATCTTCCCTGAGAATCCGCGTGGGCAGGAGGATCAGATCATCGAGGTCAACCGCATTGCAGGCGTGCAAGGACTTACTGTATTCCGGATAGATTGCCTGCGCGAGAGCACCGATCTGGTCATCGGTAATCACTTCTTCCGGAAGCAAGCCATCATTCTTGAAGCGAGAAATACGCGCCTGAATCGCATCGGTCAGATCCGTCGCTCCGTTACTCTCACGCAAGAGGCCGCGCAGCATGGCCAAGCTATCACCGGGGTCGATGACGCTAAAGGCCGTGCCGTAACCCAAACGTGGCAATTCGCGGCGCAGGATTTGCAGGCCCAAGCGATGAAAAGTCGAGACCATCAACCCGCGTCCCGAGCGGCCTTCTAGTCGCTGGGCAATACGTGCCTTCATTTCCCGCGCTGCCTTGTTGGTAAAGGTCACGGCAGCGATGTGCTGCGCCGCAACCTGCTCGTTCTGGATCAGATGGACGATCTTTTGGGTGATCACCCGGGTCTTGCCCGAGCCCGCACCAGCCAAAACCAGCAACGGCCCATGCACATGACGCACCGCCTCCCACTGCGGCGGATTGAGGTCCGGGTTACTCAGCCTGGGCCTCCAGCACTGTCGGAGCAACGGTTTTTTGCTCTGCAAACCCACCGCGGTACGCCCACCAAATGATGACGGGTCCGAGGATAATCATCGGAATGGAGAGAATTTGCCCCATAGTCAGTGGGCCCAGGACGAAGCCTAACTGGATGTCGGGTTGGCGCACGAACTCTACCAGAAAGCGGAAGACGCCGTAGCAGAACACAAACAGCCCACCTACTGCGCCAATGGGGCGGGCGCGGCGGCTATAGGTGGCAAGGATCAGGAACAACAGGACTCCTTCCAGCAGGAATTCGTAAATCTGCGAGGGTTGGCGCGGCTGTGGGCCACCAGCAGGAAAGACCATCGCCCAGGGCAGGTGACTCACCCTCCCAAAGAGTTGGTCATTGACGAAATTAGCAATGCGTCCAAGGCCGAGACCAATGGGAACCGCTGGCGCGATGAAATCCAGCGTTGGAAGGAAGTTATGTTCCGGCTTACTCTTGGCAAAGAGCCAGCAGGCGAGCACCACTCCGAGCAGGCCACCATGGAACGACATGCCGCCATCCCAGATGAAGAGCATGTGCAAGGGATGCTGCATATAATAAGGCAGGTTGTACCAGAGCACATAGCCCACCCGACCACCAAGAATGGCGCCAATGGCCACAAAAAACTCCAGGTCGACCACCTCGGATTTTTTCCACGGCGTATGGCTACGGCGCCCGCGGCGGATCAGCCATAGGGTCGCAATGACAAAACTGATGATCTCCAGCAGGCCATACCAATGAATGGTAATGGGACCAAGCTGAAAACCGATGGGATTGATGTTGGGATAGTGCAGCATGAAATTCCCCCGAGCCAATGGCTCACGATGGCTACCCTACAAAATTCTGTCAAGAAAGGTTCCCTAGGCGGGAATCTGCATGGTCACACAATGCAGACTACCGTGCTGGCGCGCCAGTTCCAGACAGGGAATCAAGACCATTTCCCGTTCTGGGAATATCGCCGCGAGCCGCTCCGCCGCCACGGCATCGGCGGGATCATCATATCCGGGCAGCAAAACGGCCCCGTTGATAATCAGAAAATTGGCGTAGCTCAAGGGCAAGCGCTCACCCTCCTCATCAAATCGAGCGGCGGGCCAGGGCAGTGGAACCAGGTGATAGGGTTTGCCATCCGCCTGCGGGAACCCCGCCAATTCTGCTGCCATCTGCTGTAGCGCAGCAAAATGCTCATCCAGGGGATCATCACAGGACTGATAGGCAATCACGCCGGGGCTGCAGAACCGCGCGAGGGTATCTACATGGGCATCGGTATCATCACCTTGCAGATACCCGGACTGCAGCCAGAACACACGTTCCAACCCCAGCAGCGTGCAGAGCTGATCGCTGATCTCCTCACGTGACCATTGTGGATTACGATTGGGCGAGAGCAGGCAGGCATCCGTCGTCAACAAAGTACCTTGGCCATCACTATCGATACTGCCACCTTCCAGAACCATCCCTAATGTTTGCAGTGGCAAATCACCATAGGCATCGGCGGCATGCAGCCGGCGCGTCAGCTGGTTGTCGAGATCCGCGGCAAATTTCAGCCCCCAGGCATTAAAGGCAAAATCGAGCAAGCGTCGGCGCCCATCCTGGTGACGTACAGTGATGGGGCCATGATCACGCGCCCAGGAATCATTACTCGGGGCACGATGGAGATGGCAACGCGCAAGATCGGCGCCCGCGGCGCGCAGGCGTTGCTCACAATCGCGCCGGCTATCTTCGTCGTGGACCGCCACGAGCAGATTTTCCCGTTGGCTGATCGCGGCGCCGATCTGGGCGAAAACCTGCCATACGTCGCGCAAGCGCGGCGCCCAATCCGTTGCCCGATGTGGCCAGGTCAATTGCACCGCGTGCTGCGCCGCCCACTCTGCCGGCAAGGTGAATCCATCCACCATGGTCATCCCCCAAAAACAAGGTTAGGCCGCATTGTAGGACTTGGCTGCGCTTCCGTCACCGCTTGCGCGCGGCTACACTGCATGCATGACACAAACCCTGGAACGCCTCGACCACCTACTCTCCCGCTTGGGATACTGCAGCCGCTCCGAGGTGCGCAAATGGCTGCGCGAGGATCGCATTCGCGTGACCGGCATGGCAACACCCCGCTTCGGTAGTAAGGTCAATCCCGGCGACGTATATATTGATGGAGAGGCCCTCGATCCAGCCGAGCCACTCTATCTGCTCTACCACAAAGACCTGGGCAACGTCTGCGCCCATGATGATCCGCGCAGCATCTATGACGATTTTCCCATGCGTTGGCGCTATCGACGGCCAGTTTTAAGCAGCGCCGGCCGCCTCGATCGCGACACCAGCGGCTTGCTTTTGCTGAGTGACGATGGACAGTGGCTGCACCGCTGGAGTCATGCCCGCAATGCGATTCCTCGCCACTATCGGGTGCTCCTCGCAGAACCCCTGCGTGCCGATGCCGAGCAGATCCTCGCCAGCGGCACGCTGCTTCTGGACGGCGAACAGGAACGCTGCCAACCGGCAAGTATGGTCAGGACGAGCACGCACGAGCTGCGCCTGACCTTGCGCGAGGGTCGCTATCACGAGGTACGCCGCATGATGGCGGCCCTAGGCAATCATGTGCTGGCGCTACACCGGGAAGGTTTCGGTCCCTTTGTCCTGGAGAACCTCGCCCCAGGGGAATGGCGTTATCTGCACCGCGAAGAAATCTATCAGGAGCCATGAGATGAGATGGAGCCCCCACGTTACCGTTGCCGCCATTGCTACCGATGCACAAGGCCGTTTCCTGCTCGTCGAAGAGCGAATCGATGGTGTCCCTTGTCTCAATCAGCCTGCCGGCCATTGGGAAAAGGGTGAAAGCCTGGTTGACGCGGTCATCCGCGAAACCAAGGAAGAAACCGGCCATGATTTCACTCCCGAGGCCGTGTTGGGTATCTACCATTGGCAGCACCCGCAGAAAGACCTCACCTACCTGCGCATCGCCTTTATCGGTGCTGCGGGACAGTATGATCCCCTGGCGCCACTTGATACGGGCATCATTGGCCCACGCTGGCTGCACCCTGAAGAACTCACTTCGGCGCGCCTACGCACGGTGATGGTAGAACGCTGCATCAACGATTTTCTTGCCGGACAACGCTTCTCGCTCGACCTATTGCATACGGTGTAGAAAACGCCATCCCGCGCATCTAGCGCTGACCTCCGCCCAGCTTTTTGTTATATTGAAGAAAATATTGTAGCGAGATGCAGCGATGATCGACGCAGACGGCTATCGCCCCAACGTGGGGATGATCATTTGCAACCAACACAACCAAGTCCTCTGGGCCAAACGGGTAGGCGAAAATGCCTGGCAATTTCCCCAGGGCGGGATCGATGGTAGTGAAAGCCCAGAGCAAGCCGTATTTCGGGAACTCCTGGAAGAGGTAGGAACCAACAAGGTCTGCATCATTGGCCGCACTCGGGGTTGGCTACGCTATGACGTGCCCAATGCGCGTAACCGGAGCAAGCAGCGGCGTTATCGTGGACAGAAGCAGATCTGGTTTTTATTACGCTTTGAAGGTAGTGAAGCAGAAATCAACCTGCAAACCGATCACCCGGAATTTGAGGCCTGGCAATGGGTGGACTATTGGCGTCCAGCGGAAGAGATCATCGCCTTTAAGCGCAGGGTCTATTGCCTAGCCTTGCAGGAGTTGGCGCCGTTGATTGGTGCGCCGCCAGCACCCTTTCCTGTCCCCGAGCGCGGCAAGGCACCACCACGTCGCGGGAATCGGTATCCGCAGCGACGTCGACATCCGACCAGTGCAACGTAAAAGGGCTGGCTGTTTACGTTCACAGCCAGCCCCCGCGATCACAAAACGAACTTACTTCTTCTTCAGGCACTCACTCATGAAGCTCTTGCGTTGCTCGCCCTTCATGCCTTTCGCACGCACGTTACAGGTCTTCATCTTTTCCTGCTGCGCCGTCAGCTTACGCGGATGCTCCGCTTTCTTCTCCGACTTCTTTTCTACCTTATGATGCTCTACTTTCTTTTCCATCTTCATCGGCGCAGGCGTGGCCGGTGTAGCGGTTTCCGCCAGAGCGGCGCCAGAAAGCAAGAACGACAAGGCAACACAGGAAGCTAGTACTTTTTTCAACATGGTATTCTCCTTTGGTTTGGTTACATCACTGACTACAACAACCCCTTGAGACCTTGTTCCAGACCATCAACATCGGGAGTCTGGCCGTTCGGTGACAACTGATCGATGAGATGCGGAAGCGCTTGACTCAAACCCTGAGTCAGGGTTTGTGGATCCATACCAATCGCATTAGCGACGCTCTGGATTCGATCGCTACCGATGACCGACTCAATCTGTTCCGCGCTGATCGGTTGGTTCTGCCCATTGGAAATCCACGAATCAACCACTGAACCAAGACCTCCATCGCGCAGCTGTTGCAAGGTGCCACTCACGCCCCCTGGCTGATTCTGCAAAAACTGGATCGCCGAGCCGAGAAAACCTGTTTGCTCTCCAACCAGCACAGACATGCCGCTAGAAATGACATTATCGAGTAAACCCATTTTCTTTCCTCCCATTTTCTAAATTTTGGTATAGGAAAGATACTCCAAGGTATGCGTAACGCTCAAGCAGATTTTTTTCTATCTTACTGTTTTGTTTATAGTTAACACCACTTAGCGTTGGATACTACGCCGTTTGCGTACCTCTACCGTCACGGTACGGGTGCTTGAGCGAGAGACTGGTGGCTGCGCCGACACCGGATGAGCTGATTCTTCTGGGATTGGAAGATCTTTTGGATACCAGAACTGTGGCCGACCACTCTGATCGACATTTTCCACAGGTGCTGGCTCCGCAGGTCGCCTCGGAAAACGCTGTTCCGTTCCAGCTTCCTGGTCCCGTGCACGCTTGCGCTCCGGGGTAATACCATATTGCGGTGCTACAATGGGCATAACGCTCCCTACAGATCAATCCTGAAGTAACTTGTAGCGGCGGGGGTCAGCCACATACCGTTCCCAGCCACGCCCTAACTCTAGCACAATCTGAGAGAAAGAAAAAGGAATACCCAATTTCCGCGATTACCTTTGCGTTGCGGCGCATTGTGGGCACGGGCAGGGCGATTCTGGCTGCATAGCGTGACTGCCGGAAGGTTCCCACGGCGATC
>NZ_JBFRXP010000017.1:0-60867 GCF_041146875.1 Acidithiobacillus sp. IBUN Pt1247-S3
CACCACAGACGTTTTCGAAAATAGGCGCTGAAACCCCTATGAATGCTGGGGTGGCATTACGAATTTGACGATTTTTGCCGTTGAACTGTCGAACTCGGGAGGCACGAAGCGCACCAGCACCATGGGCGCGGCCGTGCTTGCCGACTATAGCTTCACCGATACCGTTTCCCTCGCTGGCCGGGTGGAGTACATCAGTAACTCGGGGAATATTGCTGACGGGGCTGCCAATCTAACCGGCTTTGGCGCGGGTTCGCACGCCTGGTCGCTCACGGTTACGCCGACCTATCAGAGCGGCGGTTTCTTTGCGCGCGCTGAGCTGGCTTATGTGGGGGCGAGTATGGCAGCAGATGCGGGTATTTTTGGGCGCAGCGGCCTGAATCAAAGTCAGGTCAGGGGGATGCTGGAAACCGGTTTCATGTTTTAATTTTTGGATGATTCTGCGATCGGCGCGTGGCGTTGGGCCTCGCGCCATTTTTTTGGGCTTCCCTGGCGGCGCTAACTACGCCAGAATGATCCTTCGCTACACCGCATGAAAAACGAGGAATTGAAGATGACCTATTGTTTGGCCATCCATGTCGAGGGTGGGTTGGTGTTTTGTTCCGATTCGCGGACCAATGCCGGCACAGACCATGTCAATACCTACTCCAAGATGCACGACTTCGCCAAGCCCGGGGAGCGCTACTTCTGCCTGCTTTCGGCAGGTAATCTGGCTACCACTCAAGTGGTCATGCAGCGACTGCGCCAGGATTTGGAGACCGCATCGGCACGTAGCTTGTGGACGGTAAAAACCCTCGCCGAGGCGGCGGATTATGTCGGTTGGGTAAACGCCGATACGCAGAGAGTGCAATCCAGCCGTGATACCGCCAACACCGTTTTTGAAGCGACTTTCATCCTCGGCGGGCAGATAGCTGGTGAGGCACCAGGAATTTATATGGTCTACCCGCAGGGTAATTATATTCACGAATCCGCGGAGCATCCTTTTTTGCAGATTGGGGAAATCAAATATGGGAAACCAATCCTCGACCGGGTAGTACAATCGGGCATCTCTTTAGAGATGGCCGCACGTTGTGCCCTGGTTTCTATGAATTCCACCATCCGCAGTAATTTGACGGTAGGACCACCCGTGGAGTTGGCGCTCTATCATAACGATGCAATGGAAAAAGGCGAATATCTGAGTTGCAGCGAGGATGACTGCCTATATAAAAGCATTGCCGACGGCTGGAGCGCAGGTTTGGCGCGTGCCTTGGATGAGTTGCCACACTTTCCCTGGGAAGATGCACCATTGTGATGCAAATCTGCTGGAGATAATGGCGTATATGCACCATTATTGTGCGGAAAATCGGGAGAATAGACCAAAAGTATACTGATGTAAGCGGCATGCCCCTTGCTAGTCTATAGCTAAGGGGTGCTGTACGACGGTACCCCACGACGGAGCAAGACCCGTAAGGGAGACAGGCGATGCAGAAGATACTCTATGAGTACCCAGAAGGAAGCTCATATGATGAGCTTTTGACAGCAGCGGGAAGGCCGCGTGCAGTGGCCCGCGCGGTGCTGGAGCATTTTGAAAGGCTCGGGCCCGAAGCCTTGCGTCAGCGTCAGGAAACGGCTGACACGGCCATCCGGGCTATGGGTATCACTTTTACGGTATATAGCGAGGCCGGTAATATTGATCGCTCCTGGCCCTTTGATATCGTGCCGCGCACCATGTCGGCGCGCGAGTGGAGCCATATCGAGGCCGGTTTACAGCAGCGCCTAAAAGCCCTCAACCATTTCATCGACGACATTTACAACGAGCAACGGGTTTTCGCGGATAATGTCTTCCCGCGGGAAATCTTGGAGGGTTCGCGTAACTTCCGCGCGGCCTGTCGCGGTGTGCATCCGCGCTTTGGCGCCTGGGCCAACATCTGCGGCACCGATTTGGTGCGTGACGCGGATGGCAAGATGTACGTGTTGGAAGATAACTTGCGTGTGCCCTCGGGGGTTTCTTACATGCTGGAAAACCGCGCGATTATGAAGCGGCTTTTCCCCGAGATATTCGCGATGTGCTCGATCCTGCCGGTAGATGATTACCCGGCACAGTTGGCAAGCATGCTCGGCGATCTCAGCCCGCGACCCAGCGACAAGCCGGTGATCGCAGTCCTTACCCCAGGTATTTACAATTCCGCCTACTTCGAGCACAGCTATCTGGCACAACAAATGGGTGCCTATCTGGCCGAGGGCACGGATTTTTTTGTCGATAGCGAAGACCGCGTGTTCTTGCGGACGATCTCTGGGTTGTTACAGGTGGATGTGATCTATCGCCGGGTGGACGATGACTTTCTCGACCCTGAGGTGTTTCGCGAAGACTCGGTCATTGGCATCTCTGGGCTCATGCGCGCTTGGAAGCGCGGCACGGTAGGCATTGCTAACGCCCCCGGAACTGGGGTTGCCGATGACAAGGTGGTCTACGCTTTTGTTCCAGATTTTATCCGCTATTACCTAAAAGAAGAGCCCATTTTGCCCAACGTACCGACCTACCTTTGCATGCGCGAAAAAGACCGGGAATATGTGCTTGCGCACCTCGACGAACTGGTGGTGAAGCCTGCCAATGAGTCAGGTGGCTACGGTATGCTCATCGGCCCCCGGGCAAGTGTAGAAGAGCGGCAGCGTTTTGCCGAGCGTATTCGCGAGGATCCGCGTAACTATATCGCCCAACCGACCCTCGCCCTGTCCACCGCCCCCACCTTGGTTGGAGATCATCTGGAGCCGCGTCATCTTGATATGCGCCCGTTCATCTTGCAGGCAAAGGACAGCTATGTGACCACCGGGGGGCTTACCCGCGTGGCCATGAATGCGGGCTCGTTGGTGGTGAATAGCTCTCAGGGTGGCGGCAGTAAAGATACCTGGATTGTCGAGGAGGATGACTGATGCTCTCGCGTGTTGCAGAAAACCTATATTGGATGGCCCGTTACCTGGAGCGGACCGAGGACCTGGGGCGCTTTATCAACTCAGCCACTATGTTGCTGCTCGATTTGCCTTTGGGTACGCGCTTTGGCTGGGATATTTTGTTGCAGATCACCGGCGAGGCAGAGCGCTTTCAACAGTATTATGGACAGCCAACGGAAAAGGCGATCATGCGCTTTTTGATCGCCGACAGTCGCAATCCTAGTTCCCTTCTGTCCTGTGTACATCAGGCGCGAGAAAATTGCCGCACCTTCCGTGACCTCTTACCCGGAGAGTTTTGGGAACGGATCAACTCCCTCTTTCTCTATGTGCAGGATGGTCTGGAAAAGGAGGATGTTGCGGAAGACCGGCGCGCGCGCCTCGATTTTCTCGAAAATGTCATCGCCCGTCGCCACGCCTTAGTCGGCTTGCTGGTGGGAAGCATGAGCCAGAATCCGGCCTACCAGTTCATCAAGTTGGGACGAAATCTGGAACGCGCAGACATGGGATCACGCATCATCGACGTCGTCAGTGCTGTGATTCCGCCGGAGGATCAGGGCTTGCGCAAGACCGTGTATCAGAGCCTTTGGGTGGGTGTGTTGCGCGCCATGAGTGCGCTGGAGATGTACCGCCAGCACGTGGGTGTGCAGATCCGTTCCGGGCGTGCGGTGGAGTTCTTGCTGCGCGATAGCAAATGCCCGCGCAGTGTACGGAGCTGCTTGGCAGACATGGAATTGGGCCTTGCTTACCTGCCCAACGCCGGTATTCCCGCCGAAGCCTTGCGCCGTACGCGCCGCCGTCTCGATCAGTTGCAGCTCAAGGAGCTAACGCCAGCGGTGTTGCATGAGTATCTGGATCAGGTGCAGAAGGATCTGGGGGTGTTGCATCGCAGCATCGAAAATGCCTATTTCCGCGTACGTGAGGAGAGGGACCCGTATCCGCATCCATCGTCGCAGCGCATCGCACTGCAGGCTTGAGCGGGGAATCTATGGCCATTCAGGTAGCGCTGTCGCATGTCACCGAGTACCGTTTTGACCGTCTAGTCGGAATGGCCCCCCACATCGTTCGGCTGCGGCCAGCGCCGCATTGTCGCACGCCCATTGTTGCCTACTCCCTGAACATTGAGCCGGAGCTGCACTTCATCAACTGGCAGCAGGACCCGTTCGGCAACTATCTGGCGCGCCTGATGTTCCCTGAGCCAACGCGAAACTTTCGCGTGGCGGTAGAGCTCATCGCCGAATTGGTAGCCATTGATCCCTTCGATTTCTTTTTGGAGGAAGCGGCAGAGGATTATCCCTTCCAGTACGATGCTGAGACACGGAGTTCTTTGCGCCCCTACCTCGAGTGCGAAACCGCCGGACCACTATTGCAGGATTGGCTCGCGGGAGTTTCGCGCAACCGGCACCGCACGATTGATTTTTTGGTCGACCTGAATCAGCGCTTGCAGAAGGATATTGGCTACCGCATCCGCATGGAACCCGGAATTCAGGCCTGCGAAAAAACCCTGGGTCTCGCCTCGGGTTCCTGCCGCGATAGCGCTTGGTTGCTGGTGCAGATCCTGCGTCATCTGGGCTTTGCCGCGCGCTTTGTTTCCGGCTACCTGGTGCAGTTAGTGGCAGACGAAAAGCCCATCAAGGGGCCATCGGGGCCAAGCGCCGACTTTACCGACTTGCATGCCTGGGCCGAAGTCTATTTGCCGGGAGGTGGCTGGGTGGGGCTCGATCCCACATCTGGCCTCTTTGCCGGAGAGGGCCATATTCCCCTGGCCTGCACCCCCAAACCCAGCGATGCGGCGCCCATCAGTGGCGCCATCGATCCTTGCGAGGTGGAGTTTTCCTTCAGTAATGACGTGCGGCGCATTCACGAGGACCCGCGGGTAACCTTACCCTACGATGAGTCGACCTGGGCAGACATTGTTGCTATGGGGCATAAGGTAGACGCTGATTTGCAGCGTTTGGATGTGCGCCTCACCCAGGGCGGCGAGCCCACCTTTGTTGCCGTCGATGACATGGATGCGCCAGAGTGGAACACCGAAGCCTTGGGAAGAGAAAAGCGCGCACGTGCCGAACAACTGCTGCGCCGCCTGGCGACCCAGTTTGCGCCTGGGGCGCTCTTTCATACGGGACAGGGAAAGTGGTATCCCGGTGAGCCGTTGCCCCGTTGGGCTTTGAGTTGTTATTGGCGGATCGATGGCGTACCCATCTGGCGCCAGCCGCAGTTGCAGTGGCAACCGGGCGCTGTGCCTGCCGCTGTCCCCGCAGATGCCGAACGTTTTGCCAGCATTCTCACGCAGCGTTTGGGTTTGCCTGCAGATTGCTTGAGCCCAGCCTATGAAGACCCCCTCTACCATCTCTGGCGCGAGGCGCAGCAGCCCACCGATGTCGATTGGTTGCAAGTGGAGGGTCTTGACGATCCCGCCGCGCGCAGCGAACTGGCTATCGCCCTTTCCCGCGGTTTACGCGCGCCGGCGGGCTTTGTCTTGCCGCTCTCCTGGGATTGGCGGCAAGGTACTTGGCACAGCGCACCCTGGGTGTTTCGTCGTGGTGCGTTATTTTTGCTGCCGGGCAACTCTCCGCTCGGTTTGCGCCTTCCTTTGGCGGGTCTGCCCTGGAGTGCCGAACAAGAAATTCAGCCCGAACCGGATCCCTTTGCGGAGCGTCCGCCTTTGGCTCCCGATATTCATGGCGAGGTTGAGGCGCGTTATTCCACTTGGACGCAAATCCAGTCACCGCAGCCGCCACCTGCGGATTTGCAAGTGCCAAACAGGGATTGGGTGAAAGTACCGCATACCGCCTTGGCAATCGAATGGCGCGAAGGTGGGCTGAATGTGTTTCTGCCACCCCTCCAGGTACTTGAACATTACCTCGATCTGGTGGCCGCCATCGAGGGCACCGCGGCTGAGTTGGGCGTACCGCTGCGTATCGAGGGATACCCGCCGCCCAAAGACGCGCGTTTGCGCAGCTTTGCCGTCACCCCCGATCCCGGCGTTATCGAGGTCAATATCCACCCTTCGGCGAGCTGGGATGAACTGCAGGACAAGACCGTGCGCCTCTTTGCCGAAGCACGGCAGTGTCGTCTGGGTGCGGAAAAATTCATGCTCGATGGCCGCCATACGGGCACGGGTGGTGGCAACCACATGACCCTGGGCGCGGCAAGGGCGGAGGATAGCCCATTTCTGCGTCGCCCCGATCTCTTGGGTTCCATGCTGCGCTACTGGCAGAACCATCCAGCGCTTTCTTATTTCTTTAGCGGCCTCTTTATTGGTCCGACCTCACAAGCGCCGCGGGTGGATGAGGGGCGTGATACTGCGCTCTACGAATTGGAGATCGCCCTGGCGCAACTGCCGCAAGGGGAGAGCCAAGCACCCTGGCGGGTCGATCGTCTGCTGCGCAATTTCCTCGTCGATCTCACCGGCAACACCCACCGCGCCGAGTTCTGTATCGATAAATTGTACTCCCCGGATTCCGCTAGTGGACGCTTGGGTCTGCTGGAGTTGCGCGCCTTCGAAATGCCGCCGCATCCGCGCATGGCTTTGCTGCAGAGCCTCTTGGTACGTGCGCTGGTGGCGCGCTTCTGGCAAACGCCCTATCTGGGGCGTTTGCAGCGCTGGGGAACGGGTCTCTACGATCGTTGGATGCTGCCGCATTATCTGTGGGAGGATCTGCGCGAGGTCTGTGAGGAACTGCAGGAGTTTTCCTATCCTCTGGCTCTGGATTGGTTTGCGCCGTTTCTGGAGTTTCGTTTTCCGGTTCTTGGACGAGTGCGCATTCGCGACGTGGAAATCGAGCTGCGTATGGCCTTGGAGCCCTGGCCGGTACTGGGGGAAGAGGCGACCGGGCAGGGCACGGCGCGTTTTGTCGATGCCTCACTGGAGCGCCTACAGCTGCGGGTGACGGGGATGCTTAGCGAGCGCTATGTGCTCGTTTGTAATGGTCGACGGGTGCCGCTGCGCAGCACCGGTACACAAGGCGAGGCAGTCGCTGGGGTGCGCTATCGTGCTTGGCAGCCAGTGTCGGCTTTGCATCCAGAACTTCCCACCCATGTGCCTTTGGTCTTTGACCTCATTGATACCTGGAATGGCCGCTCTATTGGTGGCTGTACCTATCACGTCTCACATCCCGGTGGGCGCAATTCTGAACGCTTTCCGGTCAATGCTTATGAGGCTGAAGGGCGCCGCATCGTGCGTTTCGAGCCCATGGGCTTCACCCAAGGCCCCCTGCTGCCGCCACCGGAACGCGGTGGTCTACGGGAGTTCTATCCCTATGGAAATCCGTTGGGGCCAATGCAGCCTCCCTCAGAAGGGCCGAACCCCGAGTATCCCTGCACCCTGGATATGCGTCGCCTCTAAGTAGAGGTGCCGCTCTCAGGGGTCGGGCGGCAGCTCCGTATCCTTCTCTGGTGAATTCAGTAGCGGAGCAGCTGCGGCAAGGTTTTGCCGGCGCTGCTCCAGGAGTATTCCCTCGGCGCGCGCCCCCAGATAGACATAGACCCCGAGAGCGGCAAGCAAGGTGGCGGTGGCGAGCAGTAGTAGCACAGCCAACCACAGTTCCTGCGGATGATCGAGGGCAAATTTAAAGACCAACATCAGCCCTTCGATGGAAACGGCAATGGCGATGGCGGCAACGAAGCGCGTTAGTGTGCGCCGCGTGGTGCTATGACGGCGCACATCCTTGCGTAGCAGAACCTCTTCTTCGACGATGGTCTTGGCGAGGTCAAAAACGGCCAAGGCCAGGGTGAATAGAATCGTTGCCTGGAAAGGTGCGGTGAAATCGCTCAGGGGGTTTTGCCAATGCCAGAGCCCCCGTAGTGCGACAAAGCCATGCAAACCCAAAGATGCACTGACGAGCAGCAATCCGCACGAAAAGAGTGCATAGAATGCCTTGAAAAAGGGCTCGAAGCTGCGCCGCGTATCGTCTTCCTGTAGCAGTGAGAGTGCACGATCAAGCTCGCTGTCGCCAACCAGTATGCCCAATAACCCCCCACTACCGTCGTAAACAGGGATGGCGACCGTGATACAAAGGCGGTTGGTAGCCAGAGACAGATAGGGTTCGGTAATGATGGATCCACTGGCGCTAAGCGCTAGGCGGTAGTACGGGCGGTGGCTGCGGTCGATGCCATCGCCACTGCGGGCGGCGCGTAGACGTCGGCAGGCGACATTGTCGCCGCGTTGAATGCCCTTGGCATCAAGAAGATAGAGCAGGTCGAGAAAGGAGTGGCGATGGATGAGATGCGCCAGCGTATGTCTTTGCTCGGCTGGGGACTGATGAAAGAGTTGTGGGCTGGCGATGCTTTCCACGGCTCCAGCTAGGAGCATGCGCAGCTCGCGCTGCGACTCGTGGAACTGTTCAAAGCGATTCATGGCTTGGACCTCCACGGACGGACTCAAGTAGAGCAAGCAAGGGTCGCGCCGCTACCTGGCACGGTAACTGCTAGATACAGAGCGATCATAGTCATGGTCACTCCTCCTCGAATGTCTCGGCGGCTTAGGCCGCCTTTTTTATTGGCCGGTCTGCCTTGGGCATCCGCTTTGCACTATACTGGTGCGGTGTTTGCCCCGGAATACGCAAAAATAGATATTTTTATTGGCATAGGCTTTGCACCATTCCGGCAAAGAGGAAATGGGAAATACTCGTGATTCCAATCAAACGTTCGAAAAAGAAACTCGCAGCCCCAGAGCCATTGGCCATCCTGGATGGACTTGATGCTGCAGTTGTGCTCTTGTCCGTAGGAAATGAGATCGAGTACCTCAATTCCAGCGCGGAAAATTTACTGCGAGTAAGTAGCAGTGTTTCTGTGGGGAAAGATCTGAAGTCTTTCTGTGCCACTCTGGAAGGAGAGAGCCTAGAAAATATTTTGAACGACGCGCGTCGTGCAGGCACGGTGGTTAGCCGTCATGCCTTGCCTCTGCGGGTGGCGGATGGTGGTCGGGTAGTGGTGGACCTACTTTGCAATGGGTTGAGCACGAGTAGGAGCTGGGTACTAGAGTTACGGCCGGTAGAGGCATCGCTGCGACGGGCGGAAGAAGAGATGCAAGACAAGGTCTTCGAGGCGGCGCAAGAAATGCTCGCTGGCCTGGCTCATGAAATCAAAAATCCTTTGGGTGGTTTGCGTGGCGCAGCGCAGCTCCTGGAGCGGGAATTGCCAACGCCGGAGTTGCAAGAGTACACCCGCATTATCCTGCATGAGGTGGATCGCCTGCGGCGCTTGGTCGACCGGCTACGGGGGGATAAGACCCAGCCACAGAGGCGAATGGTGAACATCCACGAGGTATTGGAGCATGTGCGCCGCTTGCTGCAAGTCAATTTACCGACCGGGGTCGCCCTGCGTTTCGATTATGACCTCTCAATCCCAGAATTTGAGGCGGACCCCGAGCAGTTGGTGCAAGTGTTTCTCAACCTCTTGCGCAATGCCCGCCAGGCCTTGGCCGGGCAAGGCATGATTCTGATCCGCACACGGGTAGAGCGCTTCGTTAACCTGCAACAGCATCTCTATCGCTTGGTGTTGCGCGTGGACATTAGCGATGACGGCCCAGGGATTTCCGAAGATCTGTTGCCACGCATTTTTTTGCCTTTAGTTACCAGCCGAGCAGAGGGAATGGGAATGGGGCTCGCGATTGTGCAAAATCTCGTGCGTGCTCACGGCGGAACAGTACATTGTCGTTCTCTGCCTGGAGATACCGAATTTTCGGTACGTCTACCGTTGTCTGATGGGAGATTTGCATGAATTCCGCTGTGTGGGTCATCGATGATGATCCTTCTATCCGTTGGGTTTTGGAAAAGGCCCTGCAAAAAGCAGAGATCCCCGTCCGCAGTTTTGCCGATGCCGACCTAGCCCTACGGGCAATGGGGCGGGAGCGTCCGGGCGCAGTGGTCAGCGACCTGCGTATGCCGGGTCTTGATGGATTGAGCTTTTTGCGCGAGATCCAACAGCGTCACCCGCAGTTGCCGGTCATCATCATTACCGCCCATTCTGATTTGGAAAATGCAGTAGCGGCATTTCAGGGTGGGGCATTTGAGTATCTCGCCAAGCCCTTTGACATTGATGACGCAGTGTCTTTGGTGCAACGCGCTCTTACAGTTGAGGGCAACCAAGCCTCGGAAGAGGAGACCGGTTTTGATCGTCGGGATACCGAAATCATTGGTGAGTCGCCAGCGATGCAAGAGGTCTATCGTGCCATCGGGCGCCTCTCCCGTTCCAGCATCAATGTGTTGATCTTGGGTGAATCGGGATCTGGCAAAGAACTGGTTGCCCGTGCGCTGCACCGCCATAGCCCCCGAGCCAATGGGCCCTTTGTGGCCATCAACACTGCAGCCATTCCTGCTGAGCTACTCGAATCTGAGTTGTTTGGCCATGAAAAAGGCGCCTTTACCGGGGCGGTCCAGACACGCAAAGGTCGCTTTGAACAAGCGGCGGGCGGTACCCTGTTTTTGGATGAGATCGGTGATATGCCGGCGGCGCTGCAAACCCGTCTGTTGCGCGTGCTTTCCGATGGCAGCTACTACCGCGTGGGTGGGCACGCATCGATCCGCTCCGACGTGCGGATTCTCGCGGCAACACACCAAGATCTGCAGGCCAAGGTGCGTGATGGTAGTTTCCGCGAAGATCTCTACCATCGCCTAAACGTTATCTCTGTGCACATCCCGCCACTACGCGAGCGTCGTTCTGACATTCCCCGTTTGGCACGCTATTTTCTGCATCGCGCAGCGGAAAGTTTGGGCGTGGAAGTGAAAATACTGAGCCCAGAGGCGGAAGCGCGGATGGCAGGGTGGTCGTGGCCTGGAAATGTGCGGCAGCTGGAAAATAGTTGCCGGTGGATTAGCGTGATGGCGCCCAGCCAGCGCGTGGAACTGGGCGACCTGCCACCAGAATTGTTGCCTCCGGGAGGCGTGAGCGAAGACAATGACGGCAGCATTGCATCCGGATTCATTGGGCAGGGAGACGGGGAGGTGCAACTTTCTGGCGATTGGCGCACGTTGCTGCACAAAGAGGCTGAGGCGCGCCTACTGAGTGGGGACAATGCCGTGCTCGATGCCCTCTTGCCCGATTTTGAACGCGTTTTATTGCAAGCAGCGTTGGATGCCAGCCGCGGCCACAAACAACTGGCGGCGGAACGTTTGGGCTGGGGGCGTAATACCATTGCCCGAAAGATGCGTTCCCTCGGCATGGAGTAATTGCAGATAAAAAAGCCCGGGCGAACCCGGGCCAATGACGACGGAGGGTAAAACACGGATCAGAGGCTGTAGTACATCTGGTATTCGACCGGGTGGGTGGTGACGCGCAGGGCCTGGACCTCGGCCCACTTTACTTCCAGATAGCCTTCCAGCCAGTCGGGGGTAAAGACGCCGCCCTTCAGCAAGAACTCATGGTCGGCTTCCAGCGCCCGCAGGGCCTCTTCCAGGGAGGCCGCCACGCCGGGGATCTTTTCCTGCTCTTCGGCGGGCAGATCATAGAGGTTCTTATCCATGGCATCGCCGGGATGAATCTTGTTCTGGATGCCATCCAGACCCGCCATCATCATCGCCGCAAAGGCCAGATAAGGGTTGGCGGTGGAATCTGGGAAACGCACCTCGATACGCCGCGCCTTGGGATTGCTCACATAGGGGATGCGAATGGAGGCAGAGCGGTTCTTTGCCGAGTACGCCAGCAGCACCGGTGCTTCAAAGTGCGGCACTAAGCGCTTGTAGCTGTTGGTGCTGGGGTTGGTGAGGGCGTTGATGGCCTTGGCGTGCTTGATGATGCCGCCAATGTAATAGATCGCCAGCTCCGACAGGCCGCCATAGGCATCGCCAGTAAAGAGGTTCTTGCCGTCCTTGCCCAGGGACTGATGCACGTGCATACCACTGCCGTTGTCGCCCACGATCGGCTTGGGCATGAAGGTGGCGGTCTGCCCATAGGCGGCGGCGACATTGTGGATGACGTACTTGAGGATCTGCACCTCGTCGGCCTTGCGGGTGAGGGTGCTGAAACCGACTCCAATCTCGTGCTGACCAGCAGTGGCGACTTCGTGATGGTGCACCTCTACCGTCAGGCCCATCTCTTCCAGGGCTAAGCACATGGCCGAGCGCAGGTCTTGCGCAGAATCTACGGGAGGAACCGGGAAATAGCCGCCCTTGACGCCGGGGCGGTGGCCCATGTTGCCGGATTCGTATTCCTTGCCGGAGTTCCAGGCCGCCTCTTCGGCATCGACCTTGTAGCCACAGCCGCTCATGTCGATGTGCCAGGTAACGGAGTCAAAGACGAAAAACTCATTCTCGGGACCGAAGTAGGCGGTATCGGCAATGCCGGTGCTCTGCAAATAGGCCTCAGCGCGCTTGGCCACCGAGCGCGGATCGCGCTCATAGCCCTGGCCGGTGGCCGGCTCGATCACGTCACAGCGGATAATGAGGGTGACTTCGTCGGTAAAGGGGTCGAGCACTGCGGACTCTGCTTCGGGCAGAAGGATCATGTCGGACTCGTTAATGCCCTTCCAGCCAGTGATGGAGGAACCATCAAACATCTTGCCTTCGACAAAGGTCTTTTCTTCGATGGTATGGGACGGCACCGAGACGTGCTGTTCCTTGCCCTTGGTGTCCGTAAAACGAAAATCAATGAACTTTACATCCTTGTCGGTGATGAGTTGTAAAACTTCTGCTGGGGTCATGCCCATCTGTATGCACTCCTCGGTTCTGTGAAAACTCATCGAAGTAGCAAGCAGGTTATGTGCCATCATCATCTGCGGCAAATAATGGAGATTGCTCTTTGTTTGTGCACTAACGTGGTGCATTGCGAAATATATCCGCACTAAAAAAGTGCATAAAATGCGGACACTGGTTTTTTATTTTGCGTAACATTTTATAACCATTGGATTATATGTTATTTTTTTAGTGGCACGGATTCTGCAGGAGGACATTCGCTTTTTTACCACCCACTGAGGACAACCGCGATGAAGAAAAAGCTTTTGGCAGTCACCGCTTCTGTTTTGAACGTTCTCGCTAGCAGATTGACTATACCAATCCTGCCGGTAGCAATTTTATCTGCATTGGCGCTGGTATCGGATATCGCCCATGCGGCGCCGCTACCGATGCCAGCGATGGCCGGTCCGCTTGGTTCTCCGTCACCCTTTCAGTTCGATGCCGGCCCCCTGGGGAAACTGGACATCACCGGGGTGATGAGCGGCATGGGCGTCTGGCAAGACAATCCGGTTCCTGGCGATCGATTCACGCACGCCGATATTAGTAACGGCCAGATCTTCATCCAGAAAACGCACGGACTGATTCAGTTTTTTCTCCAGGCCGGTGCCTACAACATGCCAGCATTAGGGACGCCCTTTCTTTCCACAGGAAACACGACCAGCGACTACTATGGTGCCTTGCCGCAAGCCTATCTGAAGATCGCGCCTACCAAGAATTTCTCGGTCCTGATCGGCAAACTCCCCACTCTGATTGGTGCGGAATACACCTTTACCTTCGAAAACATGAACATCGAACGCGGCTTGTTATGGAACCAGGAAAACGCCGTCAATCGCGGAATCCAAGTCAACTACAGCGCGGGGCCGCTGAGCGCATCTCTCGCATGGAGTGATGGATTCTATTCCAACCGCTTTAACTGGCTTTCCGGCGATCTATCCTACGCCATCAACTCCGCCAACACCGTGAGCTTCGTGGGCATGGGTAACGCGGGACAGACGGATTATTCCACACTTGCGACACCGTTATATCAAAATAATAGTGATATCTACAACCTGATTTACACCTATAGTTGCGGCCCATGGATGATTCAGCCCTACCTCCAGTACACCCAAGTGCCTGCCAACCCCGCTATCGGCGTGGAACACAGCACGGGGACCAGGGGCGCAGCTCTCTTGGCGAGTTATGCCTTCACCCCTCACGTTACCCTGGCCGCCCGGGCCGAGTACATTGCCAGCACCGGCAATGCCAGCGATGGCGCGGTTAATCTGATGTATGGGCCTGGTAGTAATGCCTGGTCCATCACATTGACGCCCACCTACCAAGATCACGATTTCTTCGCTCGTGCCGAGTTTTCCTATGTGCAGGCAACTAATTACACTCAGGGTGATGTCTTTGGCCCGCAGGGAAACAATCCTGCACAGGCTCGCGCACTATTCGAAACCGGCTTTCTTTTCTGATGGCAATCGCAAGGGAGTAGAGGTATGAAACTCGTTACGGCAATCATCAAGCCGTTCAAACTGGATGACGTTCGAGAGGCGCTCTCGGAAGTCGGTATTCAGGGGCTAACGGTGACGGAAGTAAAAGGGTTTGGGCGGCAAAAAGGCCACACCGAGTTGTATCGTGGTGCCGAGTATGTGGTGGATTTTCTGCCCAAGGTAAAAATCGAGACAGTGATCAAGGATGAATTTCTCGATATCGCCATCGAAGCTATCTCCAAAGGCGCGAAAACTGGGAAAATTGGCGATGGCAAGATTTTTGTTTCCGAAATTACGCAGGCCATTCGTATTCGCACGGGAGAGAGTGGCGACGAGGCCCTATAATTCCCTCTGAAAACGCATTACTTCAAGACACCGTTACAAAGGAGAAGTTTTATGTCTGTGTCCTGGTTAAATACCGGCGACAACGCATGGCAGCTTACCGCTGCAACCATCGTTGGCATGCAAAGTGTCCCCGGTCTAGTCGTCCTCTATGGCGGCATCGTCAAAAAGAAATGGGCCATCAATTCGGCATTTATGGCATTCTACGCCTTCGCGGCGGTTCTCATCGCCTGGGTTCTCTGGGCCTACAACATGGGTTTTGGGCACGAATGGTTCCCCTTTGTCGGGGTGCCACATCCGACTATCAGTATGGAGGCGGAGCTGACCCAAGCAGTGTTACCAACGTCAAATACTACAGCGAATTTCCCCATGGCGACCATGGTGTATTTCCAGTTTGTATTCGCGGCGATTACCCTGGTCATTATGGCGGGAGCCTTTCTTGGGCGTATGAGCTTCAAGGCATGGATGCTTTTTGTGCCGTTGTGGCTGACCTTCTCCTATACGATAGGGGCGTTCAGTCTCTGGGGCGGCGGTTTCCTCTCTACTTTGGGTGTTATCGACTACTCCGGTGGTTATGTGATCCATCTCTCGGCGGGCATCGCGGGCTTCGTTGGTGCTGCCGTCATCGGGCCGCGTTTGGCACGGGATCGGGAGAATTTTCAGCCCAACAACGTTCTCTTGTTGCTGGTGGGCGCTGGCCTGCTGTGGTTAGGGTGGAACGGTTTTAACGGCGGCGATCCGTACGCTGCCAGTCGGGATGCCGGTGCTGCGGTGCTCAACACGAACATCACCACGGCAGTGAGTGTCATTGTCTGGACGATGATGGATATCTTCTACTTTAAGAAGCCCTCTGTAATTGGCGCGGTACAGGGCATGATCACGGGGTTAGTGGCCATTACTCCGGCAGCAGGTGTGGTGGATGGCTATGGCGCAATCGCCATCGGTATTGCGTCTGGTATTATTCCCTGGATCAGCATGAACCTAGTTGGTAAGACGGCGCTGTTCCGCAAGGTGGATGATACCCTAGGGGTATTCCATACTCACGCGGTGGCCGGTGTACTGGGTGGCATCATGACTGGTCTGTTGGCCACCAAGGCGGGATGCGTGGCCTATGGACTCTCTAATCCTGGTGGTGCAATCGCAGGGAACTGGAATCAGGTTTGGTTGCAGGTGATTGGTGCGGCCTTCATTATTGGGCTGAACATTGTTGTCACCTTTATTTTGCTGAAACTAATCAGCCTCGTGACACCTCTACGCATGAGTGAGGAAATGCTGATGATCGGCGATGACGCGGTTCACGGTGAGGAGGCTTACGCTTTCTACGGTGAAGGTGAGCGCCATCCGGTACTGGGCGACTAACGGTACGTGTAGTCGGTAGACCCACGCAGCGGCGGCCCTTGGGCCGCCGTTTGCATTCTGGTAGGAGAGGTTTCCATGGCGACAATTTTGGTACTGCAACACCACCCAGATGAAGGGCTGGGTAGTCTGGCGCCGCTACTGACGGGGCATGGCTATAATTTTGACCTGCGCGAGCTAGACCGGGGCGATCCCGTGCCCACTAGCCTTGCACGCTATGCTGCCCTGATTCTCATGGGCGGGCCCATGAGCGTGCAAGACGAAGCAGAATACCCGTATTTGCACGCAGAGAAGAGTCTGATTCGTATGGCTGCCGATGATAGCTGCCCCATTTTGGGGCACTGCCTGGGAGCGCAGCTCATCAACGTGGCATTGGGGGGAACAGTAGCGCGCAATCCTTCCGGACAAGAACTCGGTTGGTGGCCTGTCGCTTTGACGACAGAGGGCGCTACCTACTGGCCTGCAGTGAATAGCGAATTGCTGCTCTTTCATTGGCACGGTGAACATTGCGCGACCCTCCCGCAGGACGCACGCGTGCTGGCGTATAATGCCGCGACGCCGGTACAAGGCTTTGCGCTGGGTGATAAAATTCTTGCGCTGCAGGCGCATCCTGAGGTGACTGCAGCGCAGATACAGCGGTGGATTGATGGCAATGCCGCCGATTTGGCGCAAGGTGGTGAATATATTCAACCGGTCGCAAAAATGCTGGGAGATCTTGATGACAACTGTGTGGGACTTGCCGCCGCCGCTGCGTTGTACCGTCCTTGGCTAGAACAGGTAGAGAGAAGAAGGTGATGTCCAGCGAAACATCCTGGGTGCGGGTCACCGCAATCGTCCGCCCGCAGCGTATGGACGCTGTGTGTGACAGTCTCGCGGAACTCGGCGTGGGCGGGGTTACCGTCAGCGATGTCGATGGTGTTGGTCAACAACTGGGTTACTCCACCTTGCACAGTGGCGCATGGTATCAGTCCCGCAGTCATCCCAAGGTTCAGATTGAAACCATCGTAGAAGCGAAAGATGCAGAGCGCGTGGTCTCATTGATTACCGCAAAGGCCGCGACGGGCGAAATGGGCGATGGCAAGATCTGGCTCGAGTCGGTATTGGGGATCGTGTCGATCCGCGCGGAAGAGGAAGCGTAAATACTGCGACGTTATAGTTGGTCGCTAACGATGGCTTGCAGCCGTGCTGGTTGAAAGCGTGCCCAATAGAATCCCCACGTGCTGGTTGCCAGGACCATCAGCAAAAACACAATGACCGTTGCTCCGATGCTTCCGCCCGGGAACGGCACTACCGTCCCATAAAACACCGCACCAAGTAAGGGCAGGCTGATCAAGGTAATCAGCAGACTAACCCAGCGCAGTGCAACACCACTACGAAAGAGATAGCGCAGCGCTGCCAGATTGCTCAGCCCGTACAGCAGCACAAAGCCTAACGCTGTAAAGGTGCCGAAAATATCGATCAGATCCAGCACTGAAGCATGGGTTAGCCAGAACAGCAGAATGCTGGCTAAAACCAGAGCCCCAAGAACCTGTAATGCGCGAATAGGGGTTCCATAGCGCACATGCCGCTGCGCCAGCGCCTGCGGCAACACCCGATGCCCAGCCATACTCAGGAGGATGCGCGAGATGCTGTTGAAGGTGGCAATACTCGCCGAGAACGCCGCCGTGGCCATCGCCAGATCCACCATAACGCCCAGCCAGGGTTCGCCCATGGCCGCAGCTATGGCGTTTAGCGGGGTCGAGGCGTTCCCCAGGGATTGTCCCAGCGCATGAAAGGCAAGGGTTTCTGTGTATGCGAGAAAGACAAAAAAGATCGCCACCAGAATCACCGCCCAACGCATGATGCCTGGGATGGCACGCGGCTGTTCTGCTTCCGCCGCCAGATTTCCCGCGGTCTCAAAGCCGCCGTAGGCGAGTAGAGACAAGACCAGGGCACTGAGTAGGGAGGGGGTGTGCAGGCCAGAGAAATGCCACTGTTGCGGGTCGCTAATGCCAAAATGGGCGAGAGTGAGAACAGCAATGAGCAGAATACAGGCCAGCGAAAACCACTCCACCCAGAGCCCCCAGCGCGCCGAAATTTCCACCCCGCGACGCGCTAAAGAAAACGCAATCGCCAGGGTCGCGAGCGCCAGCGGATCAAGTAGATCGGGTGCTGTAGGCCACAGGGTATGTAGCGCAGTGTTGGCGAAAAGGCCGCAGAGTAGCGGGGCACCAAGCAAGGCCCCGCCATAGCCAAGGATCATGGTAAAACCAGCAACCAAACCGGCGACGGGGTGCAATGCCTTCGCTAGATAAAAAAACAACGATCCTGGCGAGGGAAAATGCCGCGCCAATATGCCGAGCTGGATGGCTACCAACCACATGACCAACCCTACCAGGGCATAGGCCAGCCAAGTGAAGGCCCCGCCGTGGGCGGCGACTAGGACAATGGTCACCGCGGGCATGGCCGAGGGCGTGATGTTGGCTACCGCATGCCCCCAGACCTCGCGGGTACTGACCCGTCGCGACGACTCGACCATGCAACGGTCAGCTGCCAGCGATGGTCATCTTGTTGATGAGGATGGAAGGGCTGCCGGTGCCGCCATGAATCAGTAAATCGCTGCCGATGGCGCTGAAGCCCTGGAACATCTCGCGCAGGTTTCCGGCAATGGTGATTTCTTCCACTGGATACTGGATCTCACCATTTTCCACCCAAAAACCGGCAGCACCGCGCGAATAATCGCCAGTCACCCCATTTACGCCAAAGCCGATTAGCTCCGTCACAAACAGTCCGCGACCCATCCGCCGCAACAGGGCCTGTAAATCTTCACTGCCGGGCGCAAGGGTGAGGTTGTGCGCACCACCCGCGTTTCCCGTACTCTGCAGCCCGAGCTTGCGGGCGCTGTAGACGTCAAGCAGGTAGGACTGCAAGACGCCATCCTGGATCAACTCGCGGTTGTGGGTGGTCACGCCATCGCCATCAAAACTGGCACTGGCAAGCCCACGCCGGCGCAGGGGTTCTTCATAGATGCGCACATGCGCAGGGAAGATCGTCTGACCCAGACTGTCTTGCAGAAAGCTCGCCTTGCGATAAAGACTGCCACCACTGATGGCCTGCACGAAATGCCCGAGCAAACTGGATGCCACCTGATTTTCAAAAAGCACCGGCACGCTGCAAGTGCTGATTTTGCGTGCTCCCAAACGACGCAGGGTGCGTTCGGCACAGATTCGGCCAATTTCCTCCGGGCTGGCGAGATCCTCGTGGCGACGGGCAACGTCGTACCAATAATCCCGCTGCATGCCCTGTTCATCCTCGGCAATCACCGAGCAGGAGAGGCTGTGGCGTGCGCCTTGACTGCGCCCAAGAAAGCCCAGACTGTTGGCGTAGACGCTTACTCCTTCGCCGGTGCTGATGCTCGCCCCTTCCGAGTTCTTGATGCGTGCGTCGGCGCTGCGTGCCACCTCCTCGCATTGGCGCGCGAGATCGGCGGCTGCGTCGGGATTGATGTCCCAGGGATGATAGAGATCGAGATCGGGAAAATCCTTGGCAAGAAGCTCAGTATCCGCCAGACCTGAAAAGGAATCGGGCGCAGTATGACGGGCAATATTTATGGCTGCGTCTACTGTCTCGCTTAGAGCCTCCGTGGAAAAGTCGGAGCTGGAAGCAGAGCCCCTCCGCTCCCCCAGATACACGGTAACACCAACGCTCTTGTCGCGATGGTATTCCACCGACTCCACCTCGCCCAGGCGCACCGTCAGCGAAAGACCCTTACCTGTACTTACCCCCGCTTCTGCGGCGCTGGCCCCGCGGGCCTTGGCGATCTCCAGACAACGTAGCGCAATGTTATTAAGTTCCTGCGATTCGCTGCTGCTCATAGACCGTCCTTTTGATTAGTGTCCAATTCGCTCATAGTAAACGCTGAGAGCGCTGCGGGGAATGGCGCGCCTTTCCGCCGCGAGGCAAATCGGCGTAGTATTAACGCATTCCGAGAGACAAGGCAGTGTGTTATGGCAGGACAAACCCTCTACGACAAACTTTGGGAGCAACACCGCATCCTCAGTGAGGAGGATAGCCGCACGTTACTCTACATCGACCGGCAGCTACTGCACGAAGTAACCAGTCCGCAGGCCTTTTCGGGCTTGCGTGCGGCAGGGCGTAAGCTGTGGCGGGTAGATGCGAACATCGCGACGGCAGATCATAATGTCCCCACCACCGATCGCGCTGCCGGTATTGTCGACGCAACCTCGCGCCTGCAAGTCGATACTCTCGATCGCAACTGTGCGGAATTTGGTGTGGAAGAGTACGGCATGCTTGATCAGCGGCAGGGCATCGTCCATGTGATTGCCCCGGAGCAGGGGCTGACCCTTCCTGGCATGACCGTAGTCTGCGGCGATTCGCACACCGCCACCCATGGCGCCTTGGGCGCCTTGGCCTTTGGTATTGGCACTACCGAGGTTGAGCATGTGCTGGCCACGCAATGTCTTTGGGCACGCAAGTCCAAAAATATGCGCGTCTGGGTGGATGGCACACTGCCGCGCGGGGTGACGGCCAAGGACCTCGTCCTCGCCATCATTGGGCAAATTGGCACCGCTGGTGGCACTGGTCATGCCATCGAGTTTGCGGGTCCGGGTATCGAGGCGTTGAGTGTGGAAGGGCGCATGACCGTCTGTAATATGGCTATCGAGGCCGGTGCACGTTCGGGGATGGTAGCCCCCGATGCCGAGACCTTTGCCTACCTGAAAGGCCGCCCCTACGCGCCAGCAGGCGCCTTGTGGGACCGTGCACTCGCGTTTTGGCACACCTTGCACAGCGACAGTGACGCGAAATTCGATCGGGAACTGCGCATCGACGCCAGTCAAATCCTGCCGCAAGTGAGCTGGGGTACGAGCCCGGAGATGGTGCTGCCTATCGACGCGCAGATTCCCGATCCAGTTGCCGCGCCTGATCCCGTGCGCCAGGAGGCGTGGAGCCGCGCTCTCGACTACATGGGTCTGCGTCCAGGCACCGCAATTGCCGATATCTCCGTCGATAAAGTCTTTATTGGTTCGTGTACGAATGCACGGATTGAAGACCTGCGCGCCGCCGCCGAAATTGTGCGTGGCAAGCAGAAGGCCGACTCCGTAAAAGCGGTTTTAGTGGTGCCCGGCTCAGGTCTGGTCAAGTCCCAGGCGGAGGCCGAAGGATTGGATCAGATTTTCTTGCGGGCGGGTTTCGAATGGCGCGAGCCCGGCTGCTCGATGTGCCTGGCGATGAATGCCGACCGCTTAGAGCCGGGTGAGCGTTGTGCTGCCACCTCTAATCGCAACTTCGAGGGCCGTCAGGGTGCGGGCGGTCGTACGCACTTGGTCAGTCCGGCCATGGCGGCAGCGGCGGCTATCGCCGGTCATTTTGTCGACGTGCGGCAGTGGGACGCGTGAATACCCGTCTTTTCATATTACGGATTGCGCTGCTGGTCTTCAGTTGCGGTCTGACGGAGCTGGGCGCTGTTGCCGCCAACCGTGCCGCCGCCAATGAAATGGCGGCGGTCGAATATGTTGTTCTCAAGCGTTTGGAGAAGTCCTGAGATGCAAGCCTTTACCATGGTCGACTCGTCCGTGATCCCTCTGGACCGCGCTAACGTCGATACTGATGCCATTATCCCCAAGCAATTCCTCAAAACCATCGAGCGGCAGGGGCTGGGGAAATTCCTGTTCTTTGATTGGCGTTATCGCAATGGCGAACAGGGTGATCCTAATCCCGATTTCGTGCTCAATGAGCCGCACTTGCAGGGGGCGCAGGTCTTGCTCGCGCAACAGAACTTTGGCTGTGGTTCGAGCCGCGAACATGCCCCCTGGGCACTCGCGGACTATGGCATCCGCGCCGTCATTGCACCGAGCTTTGCCGACATCTTCGCCAACAACTGTGTGCAGAACGGCATTCTGTTGATTACCTTGCCGCAGGCACAGATTGATGCCCTCTTTGCCGCGACACAAACAGCGCCGTTACAGGTTCACGTCGACCTTGCTGCGCAAGAGCTGAAGACGGCGGATGGCCAGCGCTATTCCTTCGAGATTACTCCGGGCGTCAAGCATAAGCTTCTGAATGGCCTCGATGATATCCAGATGACTCTCGCCCATGCCGATGCCATTCGTGATTATGAGGCCGAACGCCGCCGCCAGATGCCCTGGCTATTTCGCGAGGTAAAGCATGGTTGAGCAGGAAGAATCAGGATTGCCAGCACTTACGCCGCATGCCTGTGTGATTGAGGGGCAGACGCGGCGCGGTAAGCCCTGCCGGATCGTAGATAACACAGGTCAGGTTGCCGAAAGCGAGTTACGCATTTTGTTGGACGAGCTTATTGAGCAAGACCAGTTTCAGCCTCTGGGTTTGAGTATGGCGGGCGGCAACTCTATCCAGGTTGGCGCTCCGCAGACTGCCCATGTGCAGCTTGGCGATGATCTCTATCGGCTGATTGTGCTTGACTACGAGGCACGCATCGAGGGTTTCTAGGCTCGTCCGCCCATCAGGGCATCAGACGGGCAATGCGCCAGCTGTCTCCATCAGGTGTGTAGACAAAGCGATCATGCAGGCGATTGCTCCGCCCCTGCCAGAACTCGAAGCGCTGGGGTGCCAGCCGATAACCGCGCCAGGCCGGATTGCGGGGCACGTCGCCATTGGGGTAGTGAGCTTTGAGCTCCGCCACCCGCGCTTCCAAGCTGACTCGGTCGGCGATCTCCAGGCTCTGTTCCGATGCGGCCGCAGCCAGGCGGCTACCTAGCGGCCGTTGCCGGAAATAACTTTCGGCGTCCTCTTCCGGCAGCAGCGCGACCGTGCCCGCTAGCCGCAATTGCCGATCGAGTTCCGGCCAATAAAAGACGATGGCAGCGTGCGGATTGGCCGCCAATTCCTGCCCCTTCTGGCTGCGATTGTCGGTGTACCAACAGACGCCCCGTACATCGAAGTGCTTAAGTAGCACATAGCGCACGCTAGGTACGCCGTTGCTATCGGCGGTGGCCAAGGCCATTGCCGTCGGATCAAAATTACCCGCGCTTTCCGCCTCCTGCAGCCACCGTTGCATCTGCACCCAGGGATCGGGGTTAAGTTCTGCCCGCGCCAAGGTGCCCGCGCGAAAGTCGCGGCGGGTTGCACGATGGTCAATTTCCCCCTCCATGCCTGTATGCGCCTATTGCGATGTGCTGCTGCGGCGAATGACGCCCTCGGGGCTACCCAGCAACACCACATCGGCGTGGCGCAAGGCAAAGATACCGTTGTCCAGCACTCCTGGAATGCTGTTGATCTTGCTCTCCATGGCTACGGGGTCAGTCAGGTTGAGGCCGACAACATCGAGGATCACATTGCCATTATCGCTGGTGAAGCCGCTGCGCAGGCTGGGGTTGCCGCCCAGTTTGACCAACTGCCGGGCAACAAAGCTGCGGGCGAAGGGCAGGACCTCTACCGGCAAGGGAAAGCTGCCCAGTTTGCTGTGATCTTTTGAGTTGTCGGCAATACAGATAAAGCGCCGTGCCGCCGAGGCAACAATTTTTTCGCGCGTCAGGGCGCCACCGCCACCCTTGATGAGGCGAAAGTGCGGATCGATTTCATCGGCGCCATCCACATATACCGGGATGTCGCCAGTATCATTCAAATCAAGGACACGCAGTCCCAGTGACTTGAGACGCTCGGCGGTTCCCAGGCTGGAAGGCACATAGCCGTCTACGGAAATCTTGGCCCGACCGAGAGCATCGATAAAATGATTGCTGGTGGAACCCGTGCCAACACCCACAACCATACCCGGCTGAATGTAATCCAAGGCGGCTTCGGCAGCCATGCGCTTCAGTGCATCAACGTCCATGTTTACTTCCTCTATAGCGACGATTTTCCTCCAGACGTTGCAAAAACGCCTGCGCTAGAGGCAGAGCAGAGGCAGGATTCTGGCCGCTAAACAGGTTGCGGTCCTGGACCACCTGCGCTTGCCAAGGCGCTCCAGCCGTGATCTGAAAACCATTGTCTCGCAGGCGCTCCGCCAAGTGATACGGCCAGCGCCCTGCGAGACTGGTCTGCTCTTCCTCAAACTTCTGAAAGCAGCTTACCTGAAAGCCTGCAAAAGGGCGATCCTGCCTGCTGCTGGGGCGGGCGAGGAGGGCGGCGGCGCCATGACAGAGAGAGGCGACGGGGATGTTTTGTTTGTGACAGTGTTGGAGAAAAGTGCCAACCGTCACTGATTCGGGAAAATCCGTCAGCGGTCCGTTGCCGCCGGGAATGAAGACGCCTCGTAACGCCGGCAGCAAGGGCAAAACGCTGGCGACGGAGACGGTGTTGTCGAGCGGCAGCAGGGCCGACTCCTGTTCCAAATAGTGCTGTTTGTTGATGTCACCCTGTAGATTTTCCAGGAGTAGGCTCTGCGGGTCGATTTGCGCACCTGCGCCATCCGGGGTGAGAAAGAGGATTGGCCAGCCGGCATTGCGGAAAGTTTGCCAGGGTGTCAGCAGTTCCTCGGCCCAGGCTCCGGCAGCGATGGAGTCGCCATTGCGCAGATGGAGGGACTTTGCGCTGCTGAGGAGGAAGGCGATGAAGGGTTGGCTCGGTAGCATGTGATGATGATAGCAGAATGTTTGCGGCAATAAAAAAATAAAATTGTATTTTTATTATCGTGCTATCGCTGAAAATATAAATATTATTGTAAGGTTAGAGTATATTTCGCAGTCTCTTCTTCTGACCGCGCAGCTGTTCTCTGATAAATATGGGAAAAGTAATATTAGAAAAATCTAAAATAATTATATTTTGTTTTTACTAAATTCAATGCTCTAATCAATATTGCGTGTGCCCAAAAATATTTGAAGTCTTTCTCTATTGCTTCCCCGTTTTCACTAGAATACCTTAAACGCCGAAAAAGTAGACTGTTGTAAAAATATAATTTTGTATGAATATGGTGCTGATTCGCTATTGGAATCGAAATTCCAGTTGGCCTGGCCCATGTTCTCTGGGTAATGTAGCGGCAGGGGCAGTAAAGGGAGTGCCTCGATCCGCCAATGGGGTGCCGCAAGGTAGTGCGGTGGTAAAACGATACGGAACTAGGAATCCGTCAGGGAGAAAGTGTTCATGTTCAATAAGCAAGCAAAACGACTGGCATTATGGGGAGGAGGCACGCTGGCATCTTTATGGGCCGGTCTTGCCAATGCCAATATTTTCTGGATCTTTGATCCGCACGGCACTATGGCCGACACGAACCTGCGCTACATGATTATCGACGTGGTGATCATGGGTGCCATTGTCGGTATCACGGCGCTCTTGGTGATCTGGTTCATGTGGAAGTATGCCAAGGGTAAGAATCGCGGTGTGTACGATGCCCACTGGTCACACTCCAATACGCTCGAAGTTCTCGTTTGGGGCATACCGATCATTGCGGTGGGTTTCTTGGCCTATTATGCGGTGAAGGGAACCTTTGAAATCAATCCCTACAATCCTACCGTTATCACCAAGCACATGGCGCCTAAAGGCGATCCAGTGGACGTAGAGGTGATCGCTACCGATTGGCAGTGGCTATTCATTTACCCGCAATACCACATGGCGGTGGCCAACGAATTGGTTTTGCCTGTGCATACACCAGTTTTCTTTCGTTTGACCTCGACGGCGGTTACCTCGGGCTTCTTCATCCCGCAGTTGGTTGGCATGATCGACGTGATGCCCGGCATGCGCACCAAGAACGCGCTGGAAAGTGACCGCGTTGGTGTCTATCAGGGCATTGCTTCAGATTACGCGGGCGCTGGTACTTCGTGGATGACCTTCCCGACTAAGATGGTCAGTAAAACGGACTTCCAAAGTTGGGTAAGTAAGGTACAGGCCTCGCCGAAGACCATGACCTATGCCAGCTTTGATCGTTTTGCCGAGCCTTACATCAACGTCAATCATCGCGTCGCGTATTTCTCGAATGTGGAGGATGGGATTTTCGATCATCTGATGATGGAGGTGATGGACGGTAAGACCTGGCCCTTGCCGCCAGCAATGACTGAAAACATGGTGGCTTATATGAAAAAACAAGCCGCAGAGCAGCGCGACTAGGAAAAAAGGAGAGGTGACGCAAATGCTCGTTCAAGTGCCTGGGGGCTGGAACCCCATCCTAGGGAGACTGGCAATAGACCAGATCCCCTATACGAATCCGATCCTCGCGCCGCTCTTCGTGGCCGTGGTCATCGGCGCAATTCTGGTGTTCGGACTCATCACTTACTACCACAAGTGGGGGTATCTCTGGAAAGAGTGGTTGACTACGGTCGACCATAAAAAACTTGGGGTGATGTACATCATCCTCGGCTTGGTCATGCTCTTCCGCGGTTTTATCGACGGTTTGATGATTCGAACCCAGCAGGTATGGGCCAACGGGCCGCAATCCTCTGGTGTGTTTGGGGCGGTGCATGGGTATTTGACGCCTTTCCACTTTGGACAGGTCTATAGCGCCCATGGATTGATCATGATCCTGTTGGCCGCTACGCCGTTGCTGGTAGGCTTTATGAATATCATTGTGCCGATCCAGATTGGTGCGCGCGATATGGCCTATCCCTACCTGAATGCCTTGGGTCTGTGGATTACGGCTGCTGCTGTGGCACTGATCATGATCTCGCTCTTTGTGGGCGACTTTGCGCACAATGGCTGGTTCGGTTATGCGCCAATCTTCGAGCTACAGTATAGCCCCGGCGTGGGTGTGGATTACTGGATTTGGACTCTGGAGCTGACCGCGCTCGGTACGACCCTAGGCGGTATCAACCTGATCGCGACCATTGTCAAAATGCGCGCGCCGGGTATGACCTGGTTCCGCTTGCCCATCTTCACCTGGGCGAGTCTGTCGGCCAACATCATTGCGTTAACCTCTTTTCCCGCATTGCAGGTGGCTTTGTTCTTGGTGGCTTGTGACCGCTACTTTGGTGCGCATTTCTTTACTGCGGGCTTTGGCGGCAATTTGATGTTGTACACCAACCTGTTCTGGCTCTGGGGTCATCCCGAAGTGTACTTCGTGATCCTGCCGGCCTTCGGCATGATGTCGGAAATCTTCCCCGTCTTTTCTGAAAAGCCGCTATTCGGTTATATCACCATGGTGGCAGCGAGTTTCGCTATTGCCGGAGTTTCCTGGCTGGTGTGGCTGCACCATTTCTTCACCATGGGCGCGGGACCAGACGTCAACAGCGCGTTCAGTGTGGCGACCATGCTGGTCGGCATCCCCACCGGTGTGAAGGTCTTCAACTGGGCCTTTACCATGTACCGCGGGCGCATCACCTACACCGCAGCGATGCTTTGGGCCATCGGTGCCCTGTTCCTACTCTTGATCGGTGGCTTGACCGGTATGATGCTGGCCATCCCGGCGATCAACTACATGGTGCACAACAGCGTCTTCGTGATTGCGCACTTCCACTCCATGTTGCTGGTGATCGTCTATGCCATTTTTGGCGCAGTGATCTTCTGGTTCCCCAAGGTCTTTGGCTTCAAACTCGACGAGTTTTGGGCGAAAACCATGTTCTGGCTCTTTAGTGCCGGTACGGCCCTAGTCTTTGTGCCGATGTACATGCTCGGTTTTATGGGGCAGACCCGGCGTTTGGATTATGTTTTCAACACCGCTTGGCATCCGTACCTAGTGACCGAGGAAATCGGCATTGCCGTTTACTGCCTGTCGGTGGCAGCCTTCTTTGTGCTGCTCTATGTCAGTACCCGTGATCGGGTGAAAAACCGTGTTGCGCAAGATGCCTGGGGTACTTCGCGTTCCCTGGAGTGGTTGGCCCACTCACCGCTGCCGTTCTACAACTTTGCCGTGACCCCCCACATCAACGCCCGCGATGAGCTGGCTTGGCGTCGTCACAACGGTATCAGTGAGGCACAGCCGACGAAGTACGTCGATATCCACATGCCGAATAATACCGGCGTTGCGGTCTATATTGGTGCGTTGACCTTCGTCTTGGGCTTTGCCCTGACTTGGCGGGTCTGGTGGCTCAGTCTGTTGAGCTTGCTGGCCATTATCGTGTTGATGATCGTGCGTTCCTGGCGTGGTGATCCCGGTTACATCGTCACTGCAGCGGAACTCGAGAAGATGGAGCGCGAGGCGATGCAACGTCAGCAGCAGGTAGAAGGATACCTGCCGCATCCGGGCGGGCATGCCGTTCCTGGCGGGGCGATGGCCTATGAAAGCCATGACGTGAGCCCTTTGGGTACACCGCCGAGCTCTGGCGATCAGCACTAAGGATGGTGGGCGTGGCGCAGGTCACGCCCCATACAAGAGGATTTGATTTATGAGTGCACATGATTCACCCGATCCAAGTAAGGCAGTGTTGTGGGACACCCACTACCACGGCCATGACGTGATCTCTACCCGCAGTTTTGGGTACTTTCTCTACCTGCTCAGCGACGGCATGCTCTTCGCTACCTTGTTCGCTGCCTATGGAGTGCTGAGCTATTCCCATAGCTACTTCAATGGCCCAACCCCAGCGGATTTCGTTCACCCCTGGTACACCTTTACCCAGACCGTGGCGCTCTTTTTGAGCGTGCTGGCCTATGGCATGGGGATGAGCGCCGTCAAAAAGGGTAACAAGGCTGGTCTGATGAACGGCCTGATCGCTGCCTTTGTTCTGGGCGTGGTTTTCCTTGGTCTCGACATCCACGACATGATGGACTTGGCCGCGCACGGGATCACGGTACAAACCAGTGGTGGCACCTCAGCTTTTATCGTTCTGACACAGGTTCATGCTGCCCACATCTTCTTCGGCTTGATCTGGATTCTGGTGATGATGACGCAGGTGATGAGCAAAGGCTTCACCACCGATACCGTGGGTCGTCTGTTGAGCCTGCGCATGTTCTGGCATTTGCAAGCGATCATCTGGGTCTTTGTCTTCGTCTTTGTTTATCTCTGGGGGTACATGTCATGAGTCATGGTCACGACAATCCGATCTTGCACCCGGAAGTGCAAATGGCGAGCACCCGCGGCTATTTTACCGGCTTTCTGGTCTCCCTGATCCTGATGACTGGGGCCACGGCGATGGTCTCCTCGCATGCCTTTCCGCCCTTTGGCCTGTTGCTGGTGATAACGGTTTGTGCCGCCATTGCCATCGTCGCGCAGATCTATTTTCTGCTGCACATCGACATCTCGGAGCACAATATCTGGAACACGGTTTCCTTGGTGCTCTTCATTCCGTTGTTCATTATCACGATCGGCTTGACCTGGTGGATGTTCTCGCAGCTCTACCTGCGCACCATGCCGATCATGCCGGGGATGCACTGAGCATCCGGGAGTAAAATATGTCTGGCGTTGTAGAGAGTGGTCGGGTAGCCGCAGCGACGGGACGGGAGAGAATCCCCCACGCCGTCGAACCGGAAATGACCCCCTTCGTGCGTGCCATTGGCAAGTTCATTGGGATTGCATTGATAGCTGCTGTCGCAGCGGGGGTGGTCGAGGGATTGCGTAGCAACGGGGGCATTGTCGATGCCCTGGTGCGCGCGCTGTCGACTACCGAAGTTGGCTTTGCCATGGTGCTGATCCTGCTCGGTAGTCTGGTGGAAGGCTTCGGTTATGGTCTGTCGTTGGGGACCAAGTGGCCCTATACCCGCAACATTGTGATCTTGATGTTGCGCAGCGATCCGGAGGCTGCACACCGGGTTGTGGCTACCCTGGTCGGCCTCGTTGCAGTTGCTCTTGCCATTCTTGCGCTAGACGTTAATACCCTTTCCGGTTTGGGACTGATTGTGGTTACCGCGCTCTTTGGCATGGGTACCCTCTACGTCCTGGCCGGTAAGGCCCCTTCCCTAGTCCATGGTATCCATGGGCTACTCGCCTACGGGGTCTTTTTGATCTTTTTGGTCAATCTGGTCTATCCGGGCATGAATTTCTGGACCTACCTCGGTTCGATGGGCGCGTTGCACGCGCTACTCTTTGCCGTATTGCTGGGCGGTATGACCACCGGGCAGCGCGGTTTTGGCAAGGCCATTGGCGCCTTTGTGAAGCCACAGAAGGCCTCACAGTGGACGGTGGCGGCGCACGTCAGCGCGGCATTGCTCCTGGTTGCGACTCTGGGTTGGATGATGCCGGCCTATCCGGTGGCCTTCTATTTGGCGGTGATTCAGGTCGCCGTCGGCTTTCTCTTGTTTCACTCGGTCAACCTCAAGCCCAAGGATCCTGGGATCATGGTGGCCTTTCATCAGGGCATGGTGCTCTCTATGAGTCTCGCTATCGTCCTCGTATGGCGGTAAGGAAAACAAATGGCTAAGTCTCTTGGTACCTCATCACCCTTAACTCTTCCTGGCCCGAATGCTGGCGTACAATTGCTGCGCGACCTCTGGGTTTTGGCCAAGGCGCGGGTGGTTTCTTTGCTGGTGTTTACTGCTTTGGTGGGTGAGTTGCTTGCCCCCAATGGTATCCAGCACTGGCCAGCGGCGCTGGCTGGTTTGCTCGGCATCGCGTTCGCTGGCGGTGCCGGAGGCGTCCTCAATCAAATTGTTGAGCCGGAGCTCGACCAGCACATGCGCCGCACTCATCGCCGGCCTCTCGCCGAGGGCCGCATCGGTCGCAAGGGGGCGATCGCCTATGCCACGGTCCTGCTCAGCGTGAGTATTGCTGTGTTGTGGACCTGGACCAATCCCCTGACCTTGGCGCTGACCTTGCTTGGCACTGTGGGTTATGGCGTCGTATATACCCTGTATCTCAAGCCGAGTACGCCGTGGAACATCGTTTGGGGCGGGCTGGCGGGTGCGTTGCCACCGTTGATTGGCTGGACCGCAGTGACCGGCACGGTGGCCTTGCTGCCACTCTTTCTGGTGGCCTTGATCTTCGTCTGGACCCCAGCGCATTTTTGGCCCCTGGCCATCTACTGCCGGCGGGACTATGCCAAGGCCTGTATCCCCATGTTACCGGTGACCCACGGGGTAGACCGTACGCGCAAGGAGATCCTGGTCTATGCAGTAGCTACCTGGCTGGTGAGTTTGGTCCCGGCCTTCCTCAACCACGATTGGATATATGGTGGCATTGCCTGGATTGCTGGGGCCTGGTTTGTGGGCATGGCCCTACGCCTACGCAAGTTGCCAGAAGGTGCCGAGATGGACTTGTATGCGCGTAAAATGTTCGCCTTTTCCATCAGTTATCTATTTCTTCTCTTTACCGCACTCCTTGTGGGCAAGGCATTGTTAGGTTATGGCATCCTCTAAAAAGCGGCGCCAGCGTCAAGCTGGCCCGCCAATGACCGCAACAGAAAAGAAGGCCGTTTTCGGCCTCAGTTTTATCTACATGACGCGTATGCTCGGGCTCTTTATGTTGATGCCCGTGCTCGCCCTCGACAGCCACTCCATGCGCGACAGTACGCCCTTTCTTTTGGGCCTGGCGGTGGGTATTTACGGTCTCGCTCAGGCCCTGCTGCAATTTCCCTTTGGTAGTGCCTCAGATCGCCTGGGACGCAAACCGGTTCTGGTGTTTGGGCTGCTCCTTTTTATTGCCGGATCGGTCTTGGGCGCGCTTACGGAGAACATCTGGGGAGTGGTCCTGGCGCGTGTGTTGCAAGGGGCTGGAGCGGTTTCTTCCGTGTTATTGGCGACGGCGGGCGATCTCACCGACGACGCTCATCGTACCAAGGCCATGGCGGCAATTGGTGGCAGCATCTCTATCGCCTATGTCCTGGGCATGGCCTTGGGTCCCGTCATCTACGGTTTTGCGGGCCTCGCTGGGGTGTTCTGGGGGGCGGCGGTCTTCGGCGTTTTGGCATTTTTGCCCTTATTCCTGGTCATTCCTGGCATCCCCGAAAGGCAGCAGCGCCGTATGGGTTCTTTCCGCGATGCCCTGCGCATTTTCTCTCATCCCGCAGTACAGGCGGCCAGTGTCGGTATTTTCATTTTGCAGATGGTCTTGGGTGCTAGTTTTGTTGTCTTATCGCCGGAATTGCTGCGTGCTACCGAACTTACCCAGGGCGCCATCTGGGAAGTGTATCTGCCGGTGATGTTCGGTGGGATTATTTTCATGCTCTACCCAGTGATCTATGCCGAAAAAAACAAGGAGCACCGGCGGGTGCTGTCGATGAGTGGGGTGGTGATTGCCGTCGGCGCGCTGCTCATGGGCATCTTTGCCGGTCATTTTTGGGCGGTAGGCATTGCCGCAATTATTTTCTTTACTGGCTACAATATCGCCTCTGCTATTTTGCCGTCGATGATGAGTCGCTCCACTACGCCAGAGCAACGTGGCGCCGCTAGTGGTGTGTATTCGTTGATGCAGTTTCTCGGCATTTTTACCGGCGGCGTAGTTGGCGGCTGGGGTCTGGGCTGGATTGGCGTGCAGGGGGTGTTTTACATCCTCACCGCCGTGGGTCTTGCCCTGGCCTTGCAGAGTGCCGTTGCCACGGGTGCTGTAGGCAAGTTGATGGCGGCAGAAGAGCGCTCCTGAAAGAGTGCACTTGCATCGACATCAGGTACGATTTTACAACCCGCCATTACCGACAATCAGCGCAAAAGCGCCAAAGAGAATGCAGTAAATTCCAAACGGGCGTAATGCCTTGATTTCGTGCTGGTGAAAATACCGCATCAAAAACCACACGGAAAACCAGGCAAAGATGGCAGAGATTACCCCGGAGATCACGATCACGCCGAGAAGTCCGTGATTCAGATGTTGATGTGCTAGCTTTGGCACTTCCAATAAGCCTGCGGCACCAATGATGGGCGTAGCCAAGAGAAAAGAAAAACGTGCCGAATTGGCATAGTCCAAGCCTACGCCAATGCCTGCCACTAAGGTTGCGCCAGAACGGGAAAAGCCGGGAATCAGTGCCAGAGATTGCGCAAAACCAATAATCAGGGCGCGCCGCCAACTGAGCTTCTCCAGGGTATGACTGGGTTCCCGGGCACGCAGATGATCGCCCCAGATCAGTAATGCCCCATTCACCATCAGGGCCACCGCGGCAAAGCTGAAACCACCAAAGAGGTCCTTGATGCGGTGGGCGAGGGCTAGCCCGAGTAGGCCCGCGGGGATGCTGGCCAGAATCAGGAGCCAGAGCAGGCGTGTCTCGGCACTGCGCGGACGACCCCGATCACGCAGAAAAGCGCCAATCAACTCGACCCAGTCGCGCCAAAAGAAACTTAGCAGTGCCGCCAGCGTGCCCAGGTGCAAGACGACGATGAAAGGCAGAAACCACGAAGCATCACGATCGATTGGCCAACGGAACAAGGCGGGCACGAGAATGCTGTGCCCCAGGCTGGAAATGGGGAAGAGTTCCGTTACGCCTTGTATGGCCGCGAGCAGAAACAGATAGAAATGATGGAGCATAGAAAGGATTCCCGTTGGCGCCCGGGCTGGGCGCCGCAGTCGTGCTACTTAGATGTAGCGAACGGAGAGGATGCTGTATTCGCGCGTGCCGCCAGGGGCAATGACCTCGATACTGTCGCCTTCATGTTTGCCAATCAACGCACGGGCGACGGGCGAGCTGATAGAGATCTTGTTTTCTTTGATATCGGCCTCGGCATCGCCAACGATTTGATAGGTGATGGCTTGTCCGTCCTGGTCCTCGAGTTCGACGGTGGCGCCAAAGACGATGCGATCACCGGCATTCAAAGACTTGGGATCGATGATTTGCGCACGGGCGATGAAGTCCTCGATTTCGCGGATACGTCCTTCGATAAAACCCTGCTGCTCTTTTGCGGCATCATATTCGGCGTTTTCCGAAAGGTCGCCCTTGGCACGTGCCTCGGCGATGGCCTCGATCACCGCGGGGCGATCCTTGCTTTTCAGCCGCTGAAGTTCTTCGCGCAAACGCTGGGCGCCGACGACCGTCATCGGAATTTTATCACTCATGGAACTTTACCTCCGGGAAGGGGACTGGCTGGCCAGATCCTGCAAACAAACGACACTGCGCTCCTGGCTGAGCAGTACACCCAGGGCAGCCGTACCCGCCGTGGCGCCAGCCAGGGTGGTGTAGTAGGTAAGGCCCATCTGTAGGGCCGCGCGACGAATACTAAAGGAGTCGCGTACCGACTGGCGCTCATCGACCGTATTGATGATGATTTGCACCTTGCCGTTCTTGATGGCATCGACAATGTGGGGCCGCCCCTCGGTAACTTTGTTCACCGCCGTGACGCTCAGGCCGGCATGTTCAAGATGCTTAGCAGTGCCGCGGGTAGCGAGCAGCGCAAAGCCCAGCCGATGTAATTCACGCGCAACGGGGATGATCCCATCCTTGTCGGCATCCCGTAGGCTCAAGAATACCGTACCCTGTCGGGGAAAGTGCTCGCCGGCGGCGATCTGCGCCTTAAGAAAGGCCTCGCCGAAGCTCGTGCCAATCCCCATCACCTCGCCCGTGGACTTCATCTCCGGGCCAAGAAGCACATCTACCCCGGGGAACTTGAGGAAGGGAAAGACGGCTTCCTTGACACTGAAGTGCTGCCCCAAGGTGATTTCTTCCACACCCTGCTTGGCCAGGGTGTTGCCCGCCATACAGCGCGCCGCAATCTTGGCCAGAGGGATGCCCGCTGCCTTGGAAACGAAGGGCACGGTGCGCGAGGCTCGGGGATTCACCTCCAAGACGTAGACATCCGATCCCTGCACGGCAAACTGGCAGTTCATTAGGCCAACCACACCCAGGGCCTTGCCCAAGGCCTCGGTCTGCTGCCGCAATTGGCTTTGTATCTCGCTCGGCAGGGAATAGGGCGGCAGGCAGCAGGCGGAGTCGCCGCTATGCACACCCGCCTGCTCAATGTGTTCCATAATGCCGGCCACCAACACCCGCTCGCCATCCGCGACAGCGTCGATGTCGACTTCCAGCGCATTGTTCAGGAAGCGATCGAGGAGCACTGGTTGATCTTCGGATACGCGCACCGCCTCTTGCATATAGCGCTCCAGATCATCCTCGGCATAGACGATGCGCATGGCACGACCACCGAGCACGTAGGACGGGCGCACGACCAGGGGATAACCGAGGGCGCGGGCGTGGGTCAGGGCCTCGCTGCTACTGCGGGCGATGGCATTTTCCGGTTGGCGCAATTGCAGACGCTGCAGCAGTTGCTGAAAGCGCTCGCGGTCCTCCGCCAAATCGATGGAGTCGGGGCTGGTACCGATGATCGGCACCCCGGCCACCGCGAGATCATTGGCGAGCTTGAGCGGCGTCTGACCGCCAAACTGGACGATGACGCCCTCCGGTTGCTCGATTGCCACGATCTCCAGTACATCTTCGAGGGTGAGCGGTTCGAAATAGAGGCGGTCGGAGGTGTCATAATCCGTAGAGACGGTTTCAGGATTACAGTTGACCATGATCGTCTCATAGCCATCTTCGCGCATCGCCATGGCCGCATGCACGCAGCAATAGTCGAACTCAATACCCTGACCAATCCGGTTGGGGCCGCCGCCCAAGATCATGATCTTTTTGCGGCTTGTCGGCTCTGCCTCGCACTCGTCTTCATAGGTGGAGTAGAGATAGGGCGTGGGAGAGTGGAACTCGGCGGCACAGCTATCCACCCGTTTGTACACCGGACGAATACCCAATTTATAGCGATGCTCGCGCAAGGCGGACTCGCGGCAACCAAGTAATTGCGCCAGGCGCCTATCGGAAAAGCCCATGCGCTTCAGGCGGCGTAGCTTGGACTTGTCTAGGCTGGCTAGGGCAAGTCCGCGCAGGTCATTTTCTACGGTTACGAGTTCGGCAATTTGCTCCAAAAACCACGGGTCGATCTGCGTCAGCTCATGGACCCACGCCAGCGTCCAGCCGAGGCGGAAGGCATCGGCCGTTTGCCAGAGCCGTTCTGGCCCGGGGTTACGCAGGGCCTGCTCCAACTGCGCTGTGCTCAAGCTCTTGCTGTCGACCTCATTCAGCCCGTCCATCCCCGTTTCCAGTCCACGCAGGGCCTTTTGCAGAGATTCTTGGAAACTCCGGCCCATGGCCATGACTTCGCCCACCGACTTCATTTGCGTGGTGAGGTGGGCGTCGGCATCGGGAAATTTCTCAAAGGCGAAACGGGGGATCTTGGTCACCACATAATCGATGCTGGGCTCGAAGCTGGCCGGAGTGGCCTGGGTGATGTCGTTGCGCAATTCGTCCAGGGTGTAACCGAGGGCCAATTTGGCTGCGACTTTCGCGATCGGGAAGCCCGTTGCCTTCGATGCGAGTGCGGAGGAACGCGATACCCGCGGGTTCATCTCGATCACCAGCAGGCGACCGTTGCGAGGGTTGACGGCAAACTGCACGTTGGAGCCGCCGGTATCGACGCCGATGCGCCGCAGCACGGCAATCGACGCGTCGCGCATGGTCTGATATTCGCGATCGGTCAGAGTCTGCGCCGGGGCTACGGTGATGGAGTCACCGGTATGCACCCCCATGGGGTCGATGTTTTCGATAGAGCAGACGATGATGCAATTATCGGCGCGGTCGCGCACTACCTCCATTTCAAATTCTTTCCAGCCAATCACCGACTCCTCGATAAGGATTTCGTGGGTGGGGCTGGCCTCCAGACCACGATGGGCGATTTCTTCAAATTCCTCGCGATTGTAGGCTACGCCCCCCCCAGTGCCGCCGAGGGTGAAGGACGGACGGATGATTACCGGATAGCCGATGCTTTCGGCAATCTCCCGCGCCTCATCAAGCTGATGCCCGAAGGCCGAGCGCGCCACCTCTAGGCCAATCTCTTCCATGGCCTTCTTGAACAGCCCCCGGTCCTCGGCCTCGCGAATGGCGGCAATGCTGGCGCCAATCAGTTGCACGCCAAAGCGGTCAAGCACCCCTTCCCGGTGCAGATCCAGGGCGCAATTAAGGGCTGTCTGGCCACCCATGGTCGGGAGTAGGGCGTCGGGGCGTTCGCGCTCGATGATTCGTGCCACCGTCTCCCATTCTACCGGCTCGATGTAGACGGCATCGGCGGTCTGCGGATCGGTCATGATGGTGGCCGGGTTGGAGTTCACCAAAATCACCCGACAACCTTCTTCGCGTAGGGCCTTGCAGGCCTGCACGCCGGAATAATCGAATTCGCAGGCCTGGCCAATGACAATGGGGCCAGCGCCGATGATCAATACACTTTTCAGATCTTCACGCCGGGGCATGGTCTTTCCTTGTGGCGAAACTGGCGACGAACTCATCGAAAATGACGCTGGCATCGTGGGGGCCGGGGCCAGCTTCGGGATGTCCCTGGAAAGAGAAAACCGGAAGCTGGCGATGGCGCATCCCTTGCAGGCTGCCATCAAAGAGTGACACATGGGTGACCTCGACACTATCCGGCAAGCTCTCCGCGGCTACGGCAAAGCCATGATTCTGGCTGGTGATGAGTACCCGGCCAGTCCGCAGGTTGCGTACCGGGTGATTGGCGCCGTGGTGGCCGAATTTCATTTTCTGTGTTTTGCCGCCCAGGGCGAGGCCGAGCAGCTGATGCCCAAGACAGAGGCCAAAGGTGGGGATGCCAGCTTCGACGACTGCGCGCATGGTGTCCTGTGCCTGGGTCAGGGCGGCGGGATCGCCCGGGCCATTACTGAAAAGGACGCCGTCCGCGCCGAGGCTCAGGATTTCGGCGCTGCTGCTTTGTGGGGGGAGTACGGTGACGCGGCAGCCGCGATCGGCGAGCAGGCGCAGAATATTGCGTTTGGCACCAAAATCCACCACAACGACATGGTGCTTCGCCTGCCGCTGTTCCTGGCTAAGGTAATCATGCTCCGGACTGGGACTGCAGCGCGCCCACTCGTGCCGTTTGCCATCAGTAACTTCAGCAATGAGATCGGCCCCTTCCAAGCCTGGAAAGACACGGGCTGCCGCCAATACCTGATCAATGTCCAGCGTGTTGCCAACGGCAAGGGCGCCGTTCTGTGCCCCGTGTTCGCGTAAATGACGGGTCAGGGCGCGGGTGTCAAATTCGGCCATGCCAGGGATGCTGTGGTGGCGCAGATACGCGTCGAGATCTTCCTGCGCGCGCCAATTGCTCGCCGCTCGCGGCAGGGTGCGCAGCAGAAGCCCGGCACAGAAGATCTCGCGGCCTTCGGCATCTTCGGGGTTAATGCCCACATTGCCGATGTGGGGGTAGGTCAGGGTAACGATCTGCCCGCGATAGGATGGATCCGTCAGGATCTCCTGATAACCGGTCATTGCCGTGTTGAAGCAAACCTCGCCGGCGCGCACGGCTGCAGCGCCGAAGCCCACTCCATGAAAGATACGCCCATCGGCCAATGCCAGGACTGCGTCCAAATCCCACCTCGAATCCAGATAGTTAAGATGCAAAAAATGGGAGCGCGGATGCCTCCCATGGATCTTTTCTATTCTAAAGAACCGGGCACAACCGGGTCAAACCCGGGAAACATTGAGTTGCATGCAGAAAACTGCTTTACTCGCGCCGTTGAGCTCGGTAATATGCCGCCCTCATGACTGTGGCGAGCGTTTCTACCTTGCTGATTTCCCGCGTTTCTGTGGCGGGAGAACAGCTGATCGGAGAGCCGGATTTTGCACGCTGGGCACGCTTGCAGCAAGCTGTGCAGCGACTCGATTCGGTGACTGTGGATTTGCGTTTAGAGCGACGCGGTCGGGTGCTCTTGGTCGATGGTGAGCTGCGCATTCAGGGAATGTTGCGCTGCGAGCGTTGCCTGGGTGGCATGCCCTGTGACCTTCGCCAAGATGTGCAGGTGGGGGTAGCCGAGTCCGAAGCGGCCCTGGCAGCAGTTGATGCCGAGCGTGAGCTGGTGTTGGCGCCGGAAGGAAAATTGGTCGTGCAGGATTGGCTGGAGGAAGAAGCGCTATTGGCGCTGCCGCTCTTGCCGCGTTGTACGGAGTGGTCATCCGGCATTTGTCCGGTGTCTGGAATCGAGGTGCCAAGCCTCGATACGAGTCAGTAGTTTGTTGATGGAGAAGCGAGATCATGGCAGTTCCCCAGAGTAAAACCTCCAAGTCCAAGCGCGACATGCGCCGCGCTCACGATTTCTTGACAGTGAGCAACCGGTCGACCTGCGATCATTGCGGAGCGAGCAAGTTGCCCCATCACGTTTGCCCCGAGTGCGGTCACTACAAAGGCCGCGAGATGGTGCGCAAGTCCGTCGAAGCCTGAACGCTGTTTCGGGCACCAAGAAATTGCCGCAGATTGCCGTCGATGCCATGAGTGGCGACTCAGGACCGCGCACGGTCCTGCGCGCCCTTGCTGGCCTCGTCAAAGACTATCCGGATGTGCAGTTTCATCTCGTTGGTGACGAGGCCGTATTGCGACGCGAATTGCAGCGCAGCCGTTTGAAAGACACGGCGCAGGTGCAAATTCAACACGCTAGCCAAGTTGTAGGAATGGACGAAGCGCCCTCCCAGGCGCTGCGCGGCAAGCGAGATTCCTCCATGCATGTGGCGATTGGCCTGCTGCGCGACGGTCACGTGGATGCAGTGGTCAGTGCTGGCAATACCGGTGCGCTCATGGCCATGGGTAAGGTCTTCTTGCGTACCATCCCTGGTATCGACCGTCCGGCAATCGCGGCGTTTTTGCCAACGCAAAAAGGCCGGGTCCTGGCGCTCGACTTAGGTGCAAATGTGGATTGCCATCCCGAACATCTGCTGCAGTTTGCGGTGATGGGATCTATTCTCTTCGCGCAAGTAACCGGTACGCAAAAGCCGCGGGTGGGCTTGCTCAACATTGGTTCCGAAGAAATCAAAGGGAATGAATTGGTAAAGGCAGCCAATGGCTTGCTACGCCAGAGTCATTTGAATTTTATCGGCAATGTGGAAGGCACACAGGTGTATCAAGGTGGCTGTGAAGTGCTCATCTGTGACGGTTTTGTCGGTAACATCTTCCTCAAGGCCTCCGAAGGGCTGGCAGGAATGGTTCGGCAAGAATTGCGCGCGAGTTACACCCAGGGTTTTTATGGGCGCCTTGCCTATCTCATCAATCGCCCAATCCTACAAAATTTACGTCGCAGACTGGATTCGCGGCAATACAATGGCGCGACCCTGTTGGGCCTAAATGGCATCATCATCAAAAGCCATGGCAATGCCGACAGACTGGCCTTTGCCCGGGCGGTAGAAGTGGCCATTGCCGAGGCCCGGCACCGCCTTACCCTGGAGATCGCCAAAGTGGTACAAGACGATTTGGCACAAGTAATTCGTAATAGCGCCTCATGCCCAATTATAGTCAATTGATCGCCACCGGTTCTTACCTGCCGGAGAGAGTGCTCGATAACCACGAACTCAGCACCTGGGTGGATACCAGCGACGAATGGATCGTTGCGCGTACCGGTATACATAAACGGCACTTGGCGGCAGAAGGACAGGGAAGCGTTGATATGGCAACCCGCGCTGCTGAACGTGTCCTAAGCGCTGCGGGGCTCCAGGCGGCGGACATCGACTTGATCATTGTGGCGACCACAACGCCGGATCAGATCTTTCCCAGCACTGCCTGTCTGGTGCAGGCACGCTTAGGAAATCAGGGTGCTGCTGCGTTCGATGTGCAAGCAGTGTGTACCGGATTCATTTATGCCCTGGCCACAGCCGATCAGTTTCTGCGCAACGGTGCTGCCAAAACGGCCCTAGTCATTGGTGTCGAGACCATGTCGCGCATCGTCGACTGGAAGGATCGTAGCACCTGCATACTTTTTGGCGACGGAGCCGGTGCTGTTATTCTCACTGCAGCCGATCAGCCCGGTATTCTCTCTACGCACTTGCACGCCGATGGGCGCTATGCCGAACTCCTGCAGGTCCCGCAGGCGGAAACGCATTTGACGATGCAGGGCAATGCGGTGTTCCGCATGGCCGTGCGTACCTTGGGCGAGATCGTCCAGGAGACCCTTGCCGCCAATGGCCTACAGGACAGTGATATCGATTGGTTGGTACCGCATCAGGCCAATATTCGCATCATTCAGGCCACGGCCGATAAATTGGGGCTACCCATGGAGCGGGTGGTGGTAACAGTGGGCGAGCATGGTAATGTCTCGGCTGCCTCCGTCCCATTGGCCCTGGACCATGCCGCACGACGCCATTCTTTCCGTCCGGGTCAGCTGCTGCTGCTCGAGGCCTTTGGTGGTGGTTTCACCTGGGGCTCGGCCCTGCTACGCTGGACCTGAGCGTTAGGTCACTAAATTCGTATCAAGGAGAGTACCAGTGCAGGGTTCCATCGCCTTCGTTTTTCCCGGTCAAGGATCACAGTCCGTAGGCATGCTTGCCGCCATCAGCGCCAGCCGCCCGGTGTTGCGCGACGTATTTGTCGAGGCCTCCGATCTACTGCATCGTGATCTTTGGCAGTTGGCACAGGAAGGTCCCGTCGAGGAGCTGAATCAAACCCGTTGGACGCAACCGCTGATGCTCACCGCGGGCTACGCCATGTACCGCGCCTGGGAAGAGGAAGGCGGGTCGAATCCAGACTTCGTTGCCGGCCACTCCCTGGGTGAGTACACGGCGCTGGTAGTTGCCGGGAGTCTCGATTTTGCAGACGCGCTCAAGCTGGTTGCCCGCCGTGGCGAACTGATGCAGGGTGCCGTCCCTGAGGGCGAAGGCGCGATGGCCGCGGTTCTTGGCATCAGTGAAGAGGAGCTGCGTACCCTCTGTCAGCGCGAGGCCCAGGGCGAAGTCCTGGAATTGGCCAACCTCAATGCGCCGGGGCAGATCGTAGTGGCCGGTCAGCGCGCCGCCGTGGAACGGCTCAGTGAACGGGCCAAGGATGCCGGAGCGAAAAAGGTCGTTGTGTTGCCGGTCAGTGTCCCTAGCCACTGTTCCTTGATGAAGGCGGCGGCGGAGCAATTTGCTGCTGACCTTGCCCAGGTGGAGATCCGCAGTCCGAACGTCCTTCTGGTGCACAACGTGGACGCACAAAGTCACCGTGATCCAGCGGCTATTCGCGAGGCATTACGACGGCAGATCTTTTCGCCAGTGCGCTGGACCGAGAGCATTCGCTTCCTCGCCCGGCAAGGGGCTACCACCTTTGTCGAAATGGGTCCGGGCAAGGTCTTGTCTGGACTGGGTAAACGCATCGAGCCGAGTCTGCGCATGTTGTCTCTCGATGATGAAAAGAGTTTCGTTACCACTCTGGAAGACCTCTGATGAGCGTCGCGATGGATGGGCAGGTAGTGCTGATTACCGGCGGCAGCCGCGGAATTGGCGCGGCAGTGGTCGAGGAATTTCTCGCCCAGGGAGCGCGCGTCGCTGCCACGGCGACCAGTGCGGTCGGGGCAGAGGCGCTTTGCGACAAGCTTGGCGAGCAGGGCCGCGGTTATGTCTTGGACGTTACCGATGATGCGGGCATGGATGCGACCCTGGCGCAGATCCGTGCCGATCTGGGTGCCCCCAGCATTCTCATCAATAATGCCGGAATCACGCGCGATCAGTTGCTACTGCGCATGAAAGACGAAGACTGGGATCGGGTACTGCAGACCAATCTGCGGGCTGTCTATCGCCTGAGCCGCCTCTGCGTGCGCGATATGATCAAGGCGCAGTATGGGCGCATCATTAGTGTCACCTCGGTAGTGGGGATGATGGGCAATGCCGGGCAGAGCAACTATGCCGCAGCCAAGGCTGGCGTAATGGGCTTCAGCCGTGCCCTGGCGCGTGAGGTTGCTGGGCGTGGGGTGACGGTTAATTGCGTTGCCCCGGGCTTCATCGCCACCGATATGACCGCGGCACTGAACGAGGCGCAGCGCGAACATCTCCTGCAGCAGATCCCTGCCGCCCGCCTGGGAACCGGACAGGATGTGGCGGCCGCCGTCGCCTTCCTGGCTTCTGCTGCGGCCGGTTACATTACCGGCGAGACCTTGCAGGTAAATGGCGGTCTGTGGATGGGATGACGCCTTTTACCTTTACAGGACCGCGCTAGCTGTGGTCCAATTCTGCCGAAAATAATTTTTACCAACTGAGGAGTCTCTCCCATGGATGATGTCGCAGCACGTGTGAAAAAAGTGGTCGTCGAGCAATTGGGTGTGAATGAAGATGAGGTTACCAACGAAGCCTCTTTCGCCGACGATTTGGGTGCCGATTCCCTCGACAACGTCGAGTTGGTAATGGCCCTCGAAGAAGAGTTCGATTGCGAAATCCCCGATGAAGAAGCAGAAAAAATTTCTACGGTGCAGCAGGCCATCGACTACGTCAGTGCGCACCTACCCAAGCAGGATGCCTAAGATTATTTCTCCTTTGGGTTTGGAGTCTCTGCGTTGAAAAGACGTGTAGTAGTTACCGGCATGGGGATTGTCTCTCCAGTTGGCATCGGTTTGTCCGCCTCCTGGGACAGCATTGTCCACGGCCGCAGCGGCATCGCCCGGGTCACGCGTATGGATCCCGAGCCGTATGCCTCGCAGATCGCTGGCGAAGTCAAAGGCTTTGACGTTGGCCAGTATTTGCCGGTCAAAGAAGCCCGCAAGATGGAGTTGTTCATCCATTACGGGCTTGCCGCTGCCATGGAGGCAATGGAAGACTCCGGGCTCAAAATCACCCCCGATTTTGCCGAACGCGTTGGCGTCTCGATTGGCAGCGGCATTGGCGGCCTGCCGGGAATCGAGTCGGAGCATTCCGTTGTCACTGAGAGTGGACCACGGCGTATCTCACCGTTTTTCATCCCACGCTGTATCGTCAACATGGTGTCCGGCCACGTCTCCATTATGTATGGCGCGAAAGGGCCGAATATCGCCATGGCGACTGCCTGCTCTACCGCCACGCACTCGATTGGGGATGCGGCGCGGCTCATCGAGTATGGCGACGCCGATGTGATGATTGCTGGTGGCGCCGAGGCCGCTATCAGCCCCCTGGGTTTGGGTGGTTTCTCTGCCGCGCGTGCCCTATCAACCCGCAATGACGATCCAGAAAAGGCCAGCCGGCCTTGGGACGAGGGGCGTGACGGCTTTGTACTGGCCGAGGGTGCCGGTATTCTTGTTTTGGAAGAGCTGGAGTTTGCCCGTAAGCGGGGGGCGAAGATCTATGCCGAGGTAGTCGGCTACGGCATGAGTGCTGATGCCTATCACATGACCCAGCCCGCCAGTGGCGGGGAGGGCGCCGCGCGTTGTATGCAGGTTGCCCTGCGTAATGCGGGTCTGCCCGTGGACGCCGTCGATTACATCAACGCTCACGGTACCTCTACACCCCTGGGTGACTTGGCTGAAACGGAAGCAGTGAAGGCGGTATTTGGCGCGCATGCCAAGCAAGTTGCCATGAGCTCGACCAAGTCGATGACGGGTCATCTCCTGGGCGCCGCTGGTGGTATCGAAGCAGTCTTTACGACCCTGGCGATCCACCATGGCATCCTGCCGCCGACCATCAACCTGGAGCAGCCGAGTGAGGGCTGTGACCTGGATTATGTAGCCAATGTGGCGCGGCAGCAGTCCATCGAGGTCGCACTAAGCAACTCCTTCGGTTTTGGTGGCACCAACAGCACCCTCATATTCCGCAAGTTCCACGACTGAGGACCTGTGGCGGTCCTGGCCTGCAGTATCGATGGCGTTTCCCAGGACGCTGCTACGTTTCCCCCCCTTGCGCGGGCCAGCCAATACGGTGATGGACTCTTTGAGACCATCGCCATAATTTCTTCTCAACCCCTTTTCTGGCAAGAACATCTGGCGCGTTTGCGCCACGGCGCTGCCATATTGGGGATTTCCGTCCCAGAAGATACCGTTTTGGCTCGCTACTGGCAGCGGCTGCAAGCCAACCTCCCCGGTGGTGTAGTGCCAGGGCGCCTGGTGCTAAAGATCCTGTTAGTCCGCAGCGAGGGCCAAGGCTATGCCACGCCAAAGGAAAGCATTGGGCAACTGCTCTTTCTCTTGCAAGACTGGCCTGAGCGGCCCGCCGCGTATTGGCAAGAGGGCATCCGTGCGGGCTTGTCCACGGTTCCCCTGCAATGCGGTGCGCCTTATTTAGCGCTCAAGTCGCTGAACCGGCTCAATCAAATTTTGGCCCGCCGAGCCTTGACTGAGTTGTGGCAAGAGGCCGTACTCTGTGATCTGGAAGGATTCTTGCGCGAGGGTATTCAAAGCAATCTCCTTTGGCGCCACGGCGACGCACTTTATACCCCGGATCTGCACGATGGCGGCATTAGTGGTATCCAACTGGGTGCCATTCTGCGTCAGGCGGAGGAGTGGGGATTTTCGGTGAAAATCGTGCGGGAAACGCCGGACGCTCTTCATCAAGCTGAGGAAATTCTCTTCTGTAATAGCCTGATTGGTTCCTGGCCGGTACAGCAATGGCAGGATCGTGGTCTCCCTGGCGCTGCTGGTACTTTGGCACAGCGCCTTAGCGCGTGGCAGCGTGGTTTGGGACTGTTTCCGGAGGCTTTGTGAGGACTTGGTTGCGGCGCTTGGCGATGCTTATACTCATCGCCATTCTCGTCTTGCTCGGTTGGCTTCTGTGGGATCTGTACCACCCGACCTCACTGCCAGCGGCGGGGGTCAAGGTGCCGATTCGATTGGGGAGCAGCGTCGATATCAGTATTCGCGAATTACAGCGGAAGGGTCTGTTATCATCCCCCTGGCTGTTTCGACTGCTTTGGCAGATAGACGGGCGTCCGCCCTTACAAGCTGGCCTTTATCTATTCCGCGGGCGCGTGGATATGACGGACGTGCTGGGAACCTTGCGCGCCGGGCGTACGCAACCCCTCAACTTCACCATTGTACCGGGAATGAATCTGGCACAAGTGTATCAACGACTGCAGAACGCACCCTATTTAGCGCGCACGGACATCCCGCCTGCAGAACAGTTACCCGAATTGCTTGGGGCGATGGCCGCTACACAAGAGAATGCCGAGGGCTGCCTGCTGCCGCAAAGTTACCGCTATGTGCCCGGCGAGCCGGCCCTGACCATATTGCGGCAATCCGCACGTGCCATGCAGCAGACCCTGCAAAAACTGTGGCCGAAGCGTGCCGGTGACCTGCCGCTGAGCAGTCCCTATCAGGCGCTGATCCTGGCCTCTATCGTGCAGCGCGAGGGCGCGCCGCAGGCGCAACAACAACGCATTGCCGCCGTCTTTCTCAACCGCTTGCGGGCAGGGATGCCGCTGCAATCCGACCCGACGGTGATTTACGCCCTGGGCAAAGCCTATGACGGACATCTGAAGCCCACGCAGATGCAGGTGCAGAGTCCCTACAATACCTACCTGCATGGCGGCCTGCCGCCAACCCCCATCGCTATGCCCTCCGAACAGGCCCTGCAGGCGGTTTTACATCCTGCGCCGGGTGATGATCTGTATTTCATCGCCAAGGACAACGAATATCACTACTCTAAGGGCTTTACGGAGCATCAGCAGCAGATCCAGCGCTACCTCCAGTCGGGTACCAAAAATGACGGATAAAACGGGAATTTTCATCACGCTTGAAGGGATCGAGGGGGCCGGAAAAAGTACGGTCTTGCCTTTCCTGACCGAGCAGATCGAGACACTGGGCTACACCGTAGAACGCAGTCGCGAACCCGGCGGTGGGCCTTTGGGCGAGGCCCTTCGGGCCATCTTTCTCAATCCCGACTTGCAACTGGATGTGGAAGAGGAGCTGCTCTTGCTCTATGCCGGGCGGCATAACCACCTGCGCAGTCGTATCCTGCCAGCGCTGGCGGCAGGCAAGGTCTTGCTCTGTGACCGCTACGAGGACTCCACCATTGCTTATCAGGGCGGTGGCCGAGGGGTGCCGCTGGCGCGCATTGCCGAGCTGTCGCACTGGGCAGGGATCTCGCGCCAGCCCGACCTGACCTTTTGGCTGGACATCGATCCGCAGTTAGCCGCCGAGCGCATTCGCGATCGCCGGCCCGATCGTATGGAGCTGGAGAGTATCGACTTTTTCCGCCGCGCCCGGGCGGCCTTCGCGGAGCGCGCTGCCTCCGACCCAAAGCGTTTCTGCCATATCGATGCCAGCCAGCCCCTGCTGCAGGTGCAGGAGCAGCTGCGTGCGGCATTGCTGACGCGGGTTCCCACGCACAGATCGGGCAATGGATAGCGCCGCGCTCGCCTATTTCGCCCCGCCCGCCTGGCTTGTCGCAGATCGCGCCAGGGCGCTGCCGCAGTCCTTGCTCCTCGAAGCGACAACAGATGGTCTGGCCGCAGAATGGACGGAGCAGCTCGTGCGTCTGTGGCTCTGCCATCAGGCGGGCGAAGAACCCTGTGGCAACTGCCTTTCCTGCCATTTGCTCGATGCCGGAAATCATCCCGATTACCTTGATGTCATTGCGAAAAACGGCAAAACCCTGGGGATTGAGCAAATTCGCGAAGCGCTGGAGTTTCTTGCTTACACCCCGCAGTCCGGTCCATTGCGGGTGCTGCGTATCCTTGCCGCGGAGCAAATGAGTACCGCGGCGGCCAACGCCTTGCTCAAGGGGCTGGAAGAGCCGCCCGCCCGCGCGCGCATCCTGCTGTTGAGCGCCGCACCCGCGCGTCTTTTGCCCACTATTCGCTCGCGTTGCCAGCGACTGAGGGCGCCTGTGCGTGAGGTCGAAGCCTGCGCGCACTACTTGCGCTCTCAAGGCGTGGGCGATGCGGACGTCCAGACGCTTGCCGAGCGCTACCCCGACCGCCCGGGGCGTGCCCTCGAGCTCGTCAGTGCTGCAGTTTGGCGCGAACTACAGGAGGCGCAGTCCCAACTATGTAGCGAAACGCCGCGCTCGGAACTGATATGGAGGCTGGTAGCGCAGTGGGGTAAGGACGAGGAACGGATCCTGTTGCTGCGAGACTTGCTGTTGGACTTGTATGCTGACATTTTTCGACTACAACAAGGGGTAGAGGCAAATTCCGCTGCACAGGCTCTGTTGGAACGAGCCAAAAGTCGTTCGCCGGCAGAGCTGTGGCTGGATTACCAGGCCTGGTTGTGCCTAGCGACAGATCTGCGCCAGAATCTGCAAATACCTATGCGCTTGGAACGCCTATTGTGGCGTTGGTTTTTTGGAGACAGGGAAGAATGAGTACATTGGATTCTGGTGCCCGTGCGCTTTCGGTGGTCTTGCGCGACGCCGAGTCGGTGCAGCGCTATTTTTTGCCTCAGGTACGTGGCGGGGGGATTCTGGTCGAGACGCAGAATCTACTGCCCATCGGCGCCGATGTACTGCTGATGATCACCCTACCCGACAATGGTCAGCGAACCCCCCTGCAAGGCAAGGTGATTTGGGTCATGCCGAAAGAAAATCGTGATGGACACCCGCCAGCGATCGGGATTCGTTTCACCAACGACCGTTCTGGCATGCTGACTCGTATTCAGAGCATTATTGGTAGCCTACCCAAAGGACAAAAGCGCGAGATCCTCGCTTTTTGAGATTGGGTCGCCGGCCCGGTAAAATAAGCGCTAACGTATCTCGATTGCTTGGCATCGGCAAACGGGCTACACTTGCGCCCCTACGGAGAGGTGACCGAGCGGCCGAAGGTGCAGCACTGGAAATGCTGTGTACTCCAAAAGGGTACCGTGGGTTCGAATCCCACTCTCTCCGCCAACATTCACCCCCTCGCGCCACAGTGCTTCCCATGATCTCTCCAATTTTTGCGGCCCAAGACCAATATCTGCAGGATGAGGCCTTTGCCCGTCTGTTGCAGGAGCGTGGAATTTCTATCCTACAGGACTTTTTGCCATATCGTTCCATTGCGGAACAATTCTGGCAGCAATATATTCCTGAGCCTCTGCCCCAGACGGTCATCCTGGGGCTGAACCCCGGACGCTTGGGGGCGGGCCTGACGGGCATCCCTCTGCTGGATTTTCGCAGCCTGGCCAGTTTGTTCCCGGATGGCCGCCTGCCGCGCAACGATACCGAGCCATCGGCCAACTTTTTTCATCGTGTAGTGCAGAACGTGGGTGCCGAGAAGTTCTATCGGGAATTCTATGTGAGCAATGTCTCTGCTGTGGGCTATCTGCGCGACAACAAAAATTGCAACTATCACGAACTGCCCGATGCGGCACAGCGGATTGTCGAAGAGCGCTTTGTCGCGGAGATGGCCGTAGTGGCTCCCAAGCGCATCATTGCCCTGGGGCGTGAGGTGGAGGCAACGGTGCAGCGTTTATTTCCCGATGGCTCGGTACGCATCTCGCACCTGCCACATCCGTCGTGGATCATGACTTATCGCCTGCGCGAGGCGCAGTCCTGGGTGCGCCGCTACACGCAGATGCTCTTGCAGGGCTAGGTCGCCGCGCCGCGCGGGTGTATCCTATGTTTTCTAATGAATTGAGGAGGTTGTCATGGCCGACGAATTGCCCGTTCTTCCTGCCAAGCGCAAGCTCGAACCGCTCTGCCAAAAAATCGGTTTACCCACCATTCGTGCCGTGGTGGACGATTTCTACAATCGCATTCAAAAGCATCCTACCCTGGCCGAGCCATTTGCCATTGTTGGCGACTGGGAGCTGCACAAAGAACGCCTCACCCATTATTGGTGGACGGTGATGGGCGGCTTGCCTTATCAGGATTTTCGCTATGCCTTGGGCGACAAGCATGCCCCGGTGGGCGTGACCAACGCCTTGGTAGACGATTGGTTACAGCTTTTTCATGAGACCATGCTCGACCATATGGACGCCGATCTGGCCAAGCGTTGGCATGGCATGGCCAACGGCATTGGTGAGTCGCTACGGCTGATGTTCGCCCGCGACACGTAAGCGCGGCGTTTGCTCCTCGCCTTGCCCGAGGAAGAAGCGATAGGCAGGATTTTCGGTCTCTTCGGCGTAGGGAAGTCCGAGGCGGTCAAGCATGGCCTCGAATTCCGCTGCATCTGCCACTGGGACTTCAAAACCCGCCAGCACGCGATCGAAGTCCACACCGTTGTTGCGGTAGTGGAAAAGGCTGATATTCCAACGCCCGCCTACCTTGTCGAGAAATTCCATCAGGGCGCCGGGGCGCTCGGGAAACTCAAAGCGAAAGATGCGTTCGTTGCGCGCATGCACGGCATGACCGCCGACCATGTGGCGGATATGCAGCTTGGCCATCTCGTCCTCACTGAGGTCGAGCGCGGTATGACCAGTATCGCGCAGGCCGCACAATAGGCGCTCGGCATCGTCGCGATCCTGCACCGCCACCCCAACAAAGATCTGCGCCTCATCGCGGTGATGTAGGCGGTAGTTGAATTCGGTGATGACGCGTTGCCCGCCAATGGCGGCGCAGAAGCCCTGGAAGGCGCCGGGGCGCTCGGGGATGGTGACGGCGAAGAGGGCCTCGCGCGCCTCGCCAATTTCGGCACGCTCGGCAATGAAGCGCAGGCGGTCGAAGTTCATGTTGGCGCCCGAAAGAATGGCGGTCCATGCCCCTTGTCCGGCGCGCACGGGCTCTTCCAGCGCCAAGCGCTTGAGTCCTGCCACTGCCAAGGCACCCGCGGGCTCCATCACCGTGCGGGTTTCGTCGAAGACGTCTTTGATGGCGGCGCAGATCTCGTCATTGCTCACGCGCACGATCTGATCCACGTTGTCCCGGCACAGGGCAAAGGTATGTTCCCCCACTTTGCGCACTGCGACGCCATCGGCAAAGATCCCGACCTGATCCAGTTCGATGCGCTCGCCAGCCTGCAAGGACTGATACATGGCGTCTGCCTCGAAGGGCTCGACGCCAATGATGCGAATTTCGGGGACGATGCTTTTCAGGTACGCCGCCACCCCAGCAATTAATCCGCCGCCACCCACGGGCACGAAAACGGCATCGAGACCGGTGCCACGTTGGCGCAGCAGCTCCGCGCCTACGGTGCCCTGACCGGCAATCACCAGCGGATCGTCGAAGGGGTGGATGAAAACCATGCCGGTCTCAGCAATAAGTTGCTGGCAGTGCGCTTGCGCATCCGAGTAACTGTCGCCATGCAGAATCACCTCGGCACCCAGGGCGCGTACGGCGCGCACCTTGATTTCCGGCGTGGTGCGCGGCATGACGATACAGGCGCGAATACCCAGAAACTGTGCGCTGCGGGCAACGCCCTGGGCATGATTGCCGGCGCTGGCGGCAATTACCCCGCGCTGGCGCTCCTCGGCACTGAGCTGGGCGATGCGATTGTAGGCGCCGCGCAGCTTGAAGCTGAACACCGGCTGCAGGTCTTCGCGCTTGAAGAGCACCTCGCGTCCAAGGCGCGCGCTCAGCTTGGGCGCGGCTTCGAGAGGCGTCTCACGGGCAATGTCATAGACCCTGCTACAAAGAATTTCGCGCAATAGTCCCTTCATTCTGCATTTCCATAGCTAGGGGGCAGAGGGCCGTCAGGACGTAACCACTGGCGAAACTGGGCGATGTCTTCGTCCAGCGCGGCATTGGCCTTTTCTTCCATAGCCTCATAATGCGCGAGCACCTCTTTACCCAACTCCGTAAGAAAGGCGCCGCCGCCGCGGGTACCGCCAGTCGCGGTGCCCACCAGGGGGCCAATGAAGGAGCGATTCATGGTATCGACCAGCAGCCAGGCGCGGCGATAGCTCATGTTCATCGAGCGCGCCGCCGCCGAGATGGAGCCCTTCTCGCCAATACGCTGTAAAAGCTCAGCCTTGCCGGGGCCAATGGCGATGGCCTCGGCCAGCAGAATGCGCAGGCGCGGTGCGATGACATGACTATGCTTTTGCATCTGTACCTTCTCCCTGAAAAAAGCGCAGGATTTGTTCGGGTAGCCAACGGGTTCTTCCGGGAAATTTCCCTTGCACATAGCCCACGTGGCCGCCGCGCTGGGTAAAACAGGTAGATACGGCGCTACTACGTGGCCATTGCGCGACTGCATCTACCGGTACGATAGGATCATTGCGACTATTGATCAACAGAGTATGCGTGCGTACCCGCGCGAGACCGGGGCCGGAAGAGCCTGCCCGCCAGTAGCTCATGGCATCATCAAAGCCATGCACTGGCGCGGTAAAGGCATCGTCAAATGCGTGCAAGGACTTTGCCCGGTGGACGGCTTGCCAATCGACCAGATCGGGAAAACGCCGAGCGTAACGCCCCATCTGGCGCTTGAGGGTGCGCACGAAGTACTGCTCGTAGAAGGGCTGGGTGGCGATGTGTGCGGCCGTGGCCACGAGGTCGACGGGGGCACAGACGGCAGCTGCTCCCGCAAGGTAGTCCGGGTGCTCTTCGCCCAGATATTTGAGCAGGGCATTGCCGCCCAAAGATACCCCAACCGCATAGAGCGGCCGCTGGGAATGATGCAGGCGCTCGATAATCCAGGCGATTTCCGCGCTATCGCCGGCGTGATATGCGCGCGGCAGCAGATTGTCGACGCCACCGCAGCCGCGAAAATTCACGAAGCAGCCATTCCAGCCGAGCTGTTGCAAGGCCGCGCCCAGCGATAGGGCATAGTGCCCGCGACTGCTGCTGCCCAGGCCATGAAACAGCACCAGCAAGGGTGCGCTCGCGTTGCCCTCCACCCAATCGACAGCAATACGGTCTTCGTCCGGTGTGGTCCAGAGTTCGCGGCGCAGCGAGGCGGGTTCCTTGCGGGAGAAAAAGGGTGCCCAAATGGTTTCAAAATCGCCGTTGGGGAGCCAGAAAGGAGGGCGAAAAGTGCAGGAGGAGGTCAATCTTCAATATAGGCGTCGTGCGCCCGCAGGAACTGCTCCAGCTCTTCGATACAGCTACCACAGCCGGAGCCGCAGCCGGCATGCACCATCAACAGCTCCATAAAGGGCAGGGGCTCGGCGCGCTGGCGCTCGAGAATTTCCTGAAACGTGGCCGCCGAGCAACAGCAGTATGGGCTGTCGTCGAGTACCTGGGCTTCTGCTGACATTCCTTTTACTTACCTCAAGCCATAAAGTGGTGCGAAGAGGGAGACTCGAACTCCCACGCCTTGCGGCGCTGGAACCTAAATCCAGTGCGTCTACCAATTCCGCCATCCTCGCGACTGCGCTATCTTATCGCCTAGAGCCCTCTTGGACAACGATGGAGCCGAACATGGCCAAGTCTCCGCAACGTCTGCGCCAATTATTAGCGGTAGAAGCGGCACGCATCATGGTTGACGAAGCCGTGGGAGATTTTCGCAGTGCCAAGGAAAAGGCGGCGCGCCGTCTGGGGGTCGATGCGCAACAGCACTGGCCGAGTAATACCGAAATCCACAGCGAGTTGCAGGCGCGTCTGCAGCTTTTTCACGCCGATACTCAGCCCGTGGCCCTACGTCGCCTGCGGGAGGTCGCTCTGCACGCCATGGAGTGGCTGCAGGAGTTTCAACCGCGTCTGGTTGGGCCGGTATGGGAGGGTGACGCCACCGAACATAGTAAAATCACCTTGCATCTCTTCGCCGACGCCCCGGAGACTGTCCTGTTCTTTCTGCTCGATGCGCAGATTGAGTATGAGGAGGGCTGGCAACGTTTGCGTTTTGGCGACGCCGCGCCCATCGACTATCCCACTTTCTTGCTGGAGTATGAGAGTGCGCCTCTACGCCTGGTAGTTTTTGCTCTCGATGAAGATCGCCGTAGCCCGGCATCGGCCCGCGATGGCAAGCCCCTGCCGCGTGGCAGCGCCACGCAGCTACGGCGGGTGCTGGCAGAGGGAGGGCACGCGTAAAGCGGTGCTTCAAGAAGGGGCAGTCGGTGTCGCTATGTGGCCCTTCAGTCGGTTTGTGACTTCGCCTTATGTGGGCGGAAATAGACCCAAGCGGCCAAGAACAGAAAGGCAATGATGTAGATGTTGGTGGTGCCTAATACATCGCCCTTGTTGGCAGTGCTGCCGGGTAGGTAGGGGGCACCCCAGCCCTCGGCGGTGGTCCAGACGCCAAAGCTGTAGGCGATGCCTACGGGAATGATCCAGCGGAGGCTCTTGCCGCCAATGAGCAGGAAAAAGGCAATGATACTTTCCATCACCGCGGCAACGACACCGAACACGAAGGGGCCGACGGCGTTGATAACGGTGATGAAAAAGGTGATGTAGGCGGCAATCCATGCGGGCTCGCCAGGTAAGGCTTGCTGCAGGTAGGTGACGGCGTTGTGCAGGAAAAACGGTTGCCATTTCCAGAAGGCGTCAAAGGCCCAGAGAAGGCCAAAGAGGATGCGTGCGGTATGCATGGCGGCAGGCGCGACGGGTTGGGCCTTGGCACCCGAAAGGTTCCAGCAGCTCCAAGAGCGGCTGGCGATAACGTAACCAAAGACCAGGGCATAGATGATTGCCGTACCGGGGTCTGTCGCGCCCTGGGTATACGGGCCACCAAAGCCACCCACGGTGCTCCACAGCCACAGGTTGTACACTACCCCGACATAGGCGAGGAAGGGCAAACCGAGTCCGGTGATGAGACTGACGGCCAAAAATGCATCGAGAATGATGGTGATCCAAGCGACGAAGTGAGCGCCGATCCCGCCAACCAGAGACGCCATCCAATGACCATAGGCCATTACCCAAGCGGGTTGCCCGCTGACCCAATCCGCGTTGAAGGTGCCGAGAAAATGGGTGCGATAGGCGGGACTGAGCTGCAAGGCGGTATTGGCTAGCCAAATGAAACCAAAGAGGATGCGCACGGCGGCAAAGGCACGATGTTGGGGCGAATACTCGGCAGTAGCGGATGCTACGGTAGCTGCGGTAGTCATTTATCAACTCCTTATTTTACAAGTGGGCCAAGCCCTTTGCAGGGTGACATAAATGCCGGGCATCACCAACAATACCAGTGGGATTTCGGCGAGTAGACCAGAGATGATGGCGATGGCCAGGGGGGCCTGCATTTCTGCGCCGGCACCCAGACCTAAAGCCAGGGGCAAGAGGGCGAGGATGGCAATGATCGCCGTCATGAGTACCGGGCGCAGGCGTGCCGCGCCGGCCCGCACGATCTCCGCTGGGTCGTTACTGCGTAGCTCGGCGAAGTAAAAGATGGCGGTTTCTGTAACGATGCCGACGATCATGGTCATGCCGATCATGGCGGTGAGGTTGCGTTCGGTGCCCGTCAGCCATAAGCCCACAAATACGGCCCCTAGCGCCAGGAGTGCAGTAAGGAGAATGCTGAGCACGATGGCAAAATTTTCATATAAAAAGAGCAACAAGGCGGCAACCAGCAAGATCGCGGCGAGCAGGACCAGTGCCAGCGCATGCATGGCCTGCTGCTGTTCCTGGTACAGCCCACCGTATTGCAAATAGACGCCCTGCGGCAAGTTTTGCTTGGCCAGGCGTTGCTGGATTTGAGCAAGCACCGTACCCATGGCATAGCCGTTTTCGATGCGCGCGGTAACGGCGACCATGGGTTGCAGGTTTTCCGCGTTCAGCTCGGCTTGTCCGGGCTGGATCGAGATATTCGCGACCTGATTCAGGAAAAAGGTGTGTCCGTCGGGCGCGATTAACGGAAGACGGCGCAACTGTTCGATGTGTTGCGCGAGGTCCTGTGGGGCGCGCAGGCGCACACCGATCATTTCCTCGCCGTGCGCGATGTGCGTGACCACCTGACCTTCCAGCAGGGTGCGTAGTTGCTGAGCGACCTGGGCGGGCGTCATGCCGGCGATCGCCTGGGCGCGCAGCGGATCGACATGGATGTCGATGGCGTCACCAGCTATGGTGATGCCAGCAAAGGCTTCGGTGACGCCAGGGACGCCTTGGATGGACTGCGTGACCCGACGCGCGACTTGCTCCAGGACTTCTGGCCGGCTGCCGAAGATCTTGATTTCGACGGGCTGAGGAACGGCCGTCAGGTCACCAATCAAATCTTCCATAAGCTGCCCGGTTTCCACCCGTAGGCCCGGGACCTGGTCCTGGATCTGTTGTCGTACACTATCCATCACCTGCCAAATACTGTGCTGACGATGCTGTTTCAAGCGGATGAAGAAATCGCCGGTGTTGGCCTCGGTAATGCCGCCACCCAGTTGCAGACCGGTGCGCCGGGAATACGCAGCCACTTCCGGTGTTTGCGCAAGAATCTGCTGCACCTGGCCCAGCAGGCGATCGGTTTCGGCCAGAGAAGTGCCCGGCGGCGCGCGATAGTCCAAAACAAAGCCACCCTCGTCCATGGGGGGCAGGAAACCGCTGCCGACCTGGGTATAGGACCAGGCGGCCGCGACGATCAACAGGCCTACGGAAAGCAGAAGCCAAAGGGGTTTTCGCAGAAACCGCGCCAGCAGCCGGCAGTAGCGCGCGGTCAACCAGGCTTGCAGCGCTCCCTGATGCTCGGCCTTGTCGGCGTCCTTTTGCCGCAGGAGCAACTGTGCCAACACCGGGACGGCAAGGAAGGCCACCAGAAAGGAAATGAGCAGGGCAGCGGCAATGGCAATGGCCAGAGCCTGAAAAAATGCCCCGGTTACCCCCGATAAAAACGCCAAGGGAATAAAAATAATCAGGGTTGCTGCCGACGAACCCGCCAGGGGCGTGCTCAGCTCCTGGGCCAGATGCAGGATCGACCAGTTCTCGCGTTCTTCTGTAATGCGACGCATCAGGTGCTCGAGCATCACTACCACATCATCTACCACCAGCCCTACCGCTGCCGCCATGCCGCCCAAGGTCATGATGTTGAAACTCTGATGCAGTACGTACAGCACCAATGCGCTCGCCACCAGGACGCTGGGTAGGGTGATGGCAACAATCAGGGTGAGACGCAGATTGCGCAAAAAGGCGAAAAGCACCAGGGCCGCAAGGATCGCGCCAATGATGATGGCATCGCGCACGCTGCCGGCAGCGGCGGTGATGAGCCGGCTTTGGTCGTACCAGGTGCTGATCTGTACCCCTTTGGGTAGTGACGCCGCACTCTTGTGCAAGAGCTTGCGCAAGGCGGCGTCGATGGCGACAGTGTTGCCACCTGGTTGTTGCAGGATGTTCAAGAGCACCGCGTTGTGCCCATTGGCGGTGACGGTCGTCCACTCGGGGCGCGTGCCCTGACTGACCTTGGCCACGTCGGCCAAATCGACAACGCCCTCGGGACCGCTTTTCAGAATGGTTTTGCCGATCTCCTCGGCGTTATGCAACTGGCTCGTGCTGAGGATTTGGTAGAGGCGATAATGGCGCTGGCTGCGGCCCACGGCCTCGATGGTATTGGCGCCGGCCAAGGCCTTTTCGACGTCGGTGTAGGATAAGCCATAGTGTTGCAGGCGCCAGGGATCGACGACGACCTGAAATTCCTCCTGTTCACCGCCCTGCACGGTTACTTGCGCTACCCCAGGGATGCTTAGCAGGCGGGGTCTGAGCTGATAATAGGCGAGCCGACGCAAGGCAACCGGGTCCAGTTGCGAGGAGGTCAGGGCGAGGCCGAGAATCGGGTCGACGGTGGGGTCCATGCGTCGCGCATGGAATTGGGTCCCGGCTGGCAGCTTGGGTAGCTCCTGGTTGATGGCCGCCTCGACCTGTAAGAGCGCAGTCTTCATGTCGCTGCCCCAGGCAAATTGCACGGAGATGTCGGCGGCTCCCCGCGCCGTCGTCGAGCGGATTTTGCGCACCCCTGGTACCGCGCGCAGGACCTGTTCCAGCGGCCGGGTCAGGGCAATTTGCGTCTGGGGGATGGGCATATTGCCGGCATCTACGGAGACCTCGACGCGCGGGAAGGCGACCTGCGGAAACAGCGCCACGGGCAGTTTTTGCGCGGCGACGAAACCGCCCAGAACCAGCAGCAACAGGAGAAACAGCAAAAAACGACGGTGTTGGAGTAGCCAGTCACCCATCAGGATTTCCCTTCCCGACGCAGCTGCATACCGTCTTGCAGCTCATAGTTTCCCAGGCTCACCACCGTCTCCCCCGCTTGCAGGCCTTTTTGGACTTCGATCCATTTTCCTTCTTGCCAGCCGGTTTCGACCCAGCGTTTTTGTGCGATTCCTTTCCTGTCCACAAAACAGTACGCCCGTCCATGTTGAGTAAGGACGGCGGAATCGGGGACGGCCAGCGACTGTCGTTGGGCAAGGGTGATCTCGGCGCTGAGCAAGGTTCCGGGCAATGCCTGGGCGTCTGCCGGTAGCGGCACGATCACCCCGGCCAGGCGCGTAGTCGGGTCTACCTGCGCTAGGACTTGTTGTACTTTCGATGGCCAGGATTTCCCCTGCGCGTCGAGACTGCGTAGAGCAACCTCATCTCCTACGTGAATCTCGCCCAGATCCTCTGGTTCTACGCCCAGGACGACAACGCGCGCCCCAGCCGGGTTGATGGTGAGAAAGGGTTGACCAGCCGCTATGGTATTGCCCGCCTGCACCGGTATGGCAGTGATGACGCCGGTGATGGGGGCGCGAATGATGCCTGCGTGCAAGGACTGCTGGCGCTGCTCCAGGCTCTGCAGGAGCGCATGGGCCTTGGCGAGGTTTTGTGCGGCAGCCTGTACCTGCGCATTGGTGGCCAACTGTCGCTGCCGTAACGCGTTTTGGCGCTGCCATTCGTTTTGCGCAAAGCGCAGGTCGATGCGTGCTTGCTGGAGTTGTAATTGCTCGCTGGGGGAGGCGTTGACGCGCAGGAGTACCTGTCCTTTTTGTACCTTTTCTCCCGGCACTACCAGTACCTGCTGCACGACACTTTCGCAGCGGGCGCTGAGCAGATGGGCCGCCTGACTGGCGAAAGCTACAGTGCCGTAGGCGCGCAGGGTATGGGTAAAGCGCATGCTTTGTACGGGGCTGGTCTGGACCAGGGCCGAGGGAGCGGCGTCACAAGCCAATAGACCCAGCCCAAGCCCAGCCAAGAGCACTGCGAGTTGCAGCAGACGCTGCCAATTCATGTACTTTTTCTCCATTGTTCCCAGGGAATGCCAACCGCCAGCTCGAGAGCGGCTTGATCTTCAGCCTGCGCCCCTTCGAGAGTCACAAGCTGCAATTTCTTATCGAGCAACTGACTGCGCACGCTCTCATATTCGACGAGTGTCGCGTTGTGTTCGGCTACCGCCTGGCGCAGGACACTTTCTGCCCGTGCAAGACCTGGTACCTGTGCGTGCAACAGCTCGATTTCTGGCTGCAAGCGATGCAGGTCCTGTACCAGGCTGGCGATTTCGGCGCGGGTTTGGAAGAGCCTGGCGCTGTAGGCGGCGTGTAACTCGGCACGCGTTGCCTCGCTTTGCCGGATTGCGGCGCGATTACGGTTCCACAGGGGGAGATCGAAGGTAAGACTCGGTCCCCAGGTCTGGATATTGGAGGTATCGGCGGCATGACTCACACCGATACTGAAGCCAGGATACCGACCGAGGATGGCACGCCGTACCTGCGCTTCCTGGGCGGCATACCCAGCGCGTAGCGCGGCCAGGTCGAGGCGGTGGTGAATTGCCTGCTGCACGAGATCGTCCACGGGCGGCAGCTTGGGCAATGGGCGGGGCGCTGCCAGATCCAGCCGAAAACTGGGTGGTAGCCCCAGTTTGGCATTCAGCTCCTGGCGGACTTTTGCGACCTCACGGCGCAGCGCCAATTCGCGATCCCGGCTATCCACATAGGCAATCTGGCGCAGGGCATGGTTTGGTAATGTGGTATCTCCGGCGTGCAGATTTTCTACCGATTTTCGGTAAAGCTGCAGGCTCACTTGGGTGGCGGCGGTGGCAATGGCTTCTTGCTGCCGCAAAAAATAGAGTTTGCGCGCCAGAATGCGCACCTGGTTTGCTAGCAGCCATTCCTGCCAGGCGACATCGTAGTGCACAGATTGCGATTGAGCGCGGGCAATGGCGAGATTGGCGGAACGGATGAAGAGACTGGCCAGACTCCATTGCAGGCCCAGACTATATGCCGAATAGTAGCCAGCCGTGCTCGGCAGATCGGCACTCAGGGAGAGCTGCGGGTCGGGAAGGAGCCTAGCTGCAAAGACCTGCGCTTGCGCCACACCCAGTTTGGTACGGGTGGCACGCAGATCGGGATTGAGCAAGACGGCAATTTGCGCGAGCGCAGTTCCAGAAAGTGGCGCCTGCAAGTCAATTTTGTCGTTACGCAGCGGCTCGCCAGCAGCGGCTTGCGCCAATGCCGCCCGAAGGTTGTTGGGCTGCGGGAGATGCCCCTCTAACGGGAGTGGCTGGTAACTTGCACAGCCAGTAAGTAGCGTCAGCAGCATTCCCCAGTAGAATCCCTGCGCTGCCGACCTCATACTGCGGTCTCCTCCGTTGTCCATTCCATGAGCTGCCGATAACGGAACAGCAGACCCTTGCCGTTGCTACCATCCAGTAACTCCACTTTCCCTCCCAAACGCTTTGCCGCTGCGGCAACGATAGCCAAGCCGAGGCCAGTGCCTTCGCCTTGCGCATTAGCGGCGCGATGGAAAGCCGAGAACAGCAGTTCCCGTTGTGCAGACGGTATTCCTGGTCCCTCGTCCTCTACTTCGAGTTCCAAGTTTTTTTCATCCGCGGATGCGCGCAGCACGATTGCGCCCTGGGCTGTGGAGTAACGTAGGGCATTGTCCAGGGCATTGCTGATCAGCACCCGCAGGGCCAAGGCATCGATATGCAAGACCAGCTTGGTCGGGCGCATCTGCAATTCCAGTTCGATGCCCTGGCTTTCTGCCAGCGGTAGCCGCTCGCCAAGGAGTTCCCGCAGCAGAACACCCAGATCCACATTCTCTTTCTTTTCTTCCCCGGCAAGCTGGCGTTCGAGGGTCAGAAGTTGGTCGAGGAGATGACGACTACGCGCCAGGCCGGCGTCAACGCTTAGCAAACGCTGGCGGCAGGCATCCCAGCTTTCCGCGCGTTCGGCGTTTTCGACTTGCAGCGAGAGGGCCGCCAACGGTGTTCGTAGCTCATGCGCGGCATCGGCAATGAAGCGGCGCTCGCGCTGCACCAGCTCGGTCACCCGTTGAAGCAACTGCTGAATGGCCAGCCAAAACGGTGCCAGTTCCTGGGGAACTTGGGTCTCGGGCAGGTGGATCCGGGTATTTTCCGGTCGCAGTGCCGACAGTTCTCGTGCTAGTCGCCGCAGTGGGCGAAACACGGAATAGACCTGCCAGCGCAGAGCCAAGAGGACAATAGGTAGCAGAATGAGGATGGGCCAGATACTACGCTGCGCACCGTCCCAGGCGGCTTCGCGCAGGACAGAGACGGGCTGGGCAACGGCTAGGCGGTCGCCGCTTGGTAAAGAGGCAAGAAATATCCGCCAATGCTGACCTTGCGCCTGCAAATGGTGAAAACCGGGGCTCCAGCGTTTGGGAATGGGCAGTGCTTTCCCGGATTGCGTGGGGCTGATGCGCTCGACGATGATCGTGCCAAATTCTTCGTCGTGCTGGATGTGCGCTTGTTTGTGCTGAAACCAAGGTACGCTCAGTGGATGGTTGGGTAAGTGGGCGGGATCCACCCAGGTGGCCATCTGTGCCAGGGTGGCATCCTGCAGATGTTTGGCATCCTGGTAGGCGAGGCCGTAATCCACTGCGGCTGCGATCATACCACCCAAGAGCAGCCAAAAACTGAGGGTCCAGAACACCCGAGTTCGACAGTTAATTTTATAACTCATTGATATTGCGAATAGCGATTTTAAAACGCTCCACTACAACAGAGTCAGTTGCTGAGACGCGGCTGGTTTT
>NZ_JBFRXP010000018.1:0-60030 GCF_041146875.1 Acidithiobacillus sp. IBUN Pt1247-S3
AACCAGCCGCGTCTCAGCAACTGACTCTGTTGTAGTGGAGCGTTTTAAAATCGCTATTCGCAATATCAATGAGTTATAAAATTAACTGTCGAACTCGGGAGCACTATGTCGGCGGCTTCCTTGGCCGCCTCGCTGCCGCGCACGCCCATGGCGATACCCACATCGGCGCGTTTTAGCGCGGGCGCATCGTTGACACCATCACCGGTCATGGCGACTACCTGCCCGCGCTGTTGCAGCGCTTCGACCAAGCGCAGTTTGTGTTCCGGGCTGGTGCGGGCGAACACCTGCGTTTCTAGGGCTGCCGCCGGCAGATCTGCAGGGGCGATTTGGTCGATCTCGCTGCCGGTCAATACCTTGGCATGCGCGGGGTCGAGCAGACCCATCTCCCCGGCAATGGCCAAAGCGGTATGGCTATGATCTCCCGTAATCATCTTTACCTGGATACCTGCACGGCGACAGTCGGCAATGGCGTCGATGGCCTCCGGGCGCGGCGGATCGACAATACCCACCAAGGCCAGCAGGGTGAGGCTCTGCCCCAGGTTGTCCAGGTTCAAGGTTTCCTGACCAGCATCTACGTCCTGCTGCGCGAGGGCCAATACCCGCAATCCCGCGCTCCCCAGGCGGCGCATTTCCCGCTCCCAGAACACGCGATCGAGAGGTAGCACCATGCCGCTGGCATCAAACATGCTACGACAGCGTTCCAAAACCCGATCCGGCGCACCTTTCAGCAGAACCCGGCGCGTACCGTCAGGTCGCTGCACCAGCACCGCCATGAATTTGTGGCTGGATTCAAAAGGAATACTGGCAAGACGCTGGTAGCCCTCGCGCGCAAATCCGGCCTTGCTAGTCAGGGCGCGCAGCGCTCCCTCCGTGGGCTCGCCAACGATCTGCCAGTGTCCGCCCTCTTGCCGTAACTCGCTGTCGTTCGCCAGGCTGGCTACCTCCAGGGCAGCAAAGCGCGCAGCATCCACTGCGTTGTCCCCGCTGAGCTCGCCTTGGGTTGCATAGCCAGCGCCAGTAGCTTCATAGGTTCCCGCATGGGTGCGCAGGCTGCGGGCGAACATCTCATTACGGGTCAGGGTGCCGGTTTTATCGGTACAGATAATCGTCACCGAACCCAGGGTTTCGATGGCGTGAAGGCGGCGGGTGATCACTTGTCGTCGGGCCATACGTTCCACCCCGATCGCCAGGGTAATGCTGAGGATGGCCGGGAGCCCTTCCGGGATTGCGGCCACTGCAAAACTGATTACCGCGAGAAAGACCTCGAAGGGCGGCAGTAGCTGCCGCGCCAGACCGAAACCCGTCATCAGGACGCAAAGCGCGAGAACCAAAGCGGCCAGGGTTTTGCTAAAGCGCTGCATCTGCCGCGTGAGCGGGGTTTGGATAACGGTTACCCCTTGCATCAACCCCTGAATTTTGCCGATTTCCGTAGAGGTCCCGATGGCGGTGACCACCGCTTCGGCGCGACCGGCCTGTATGTACGTGCCGGCGTAGAGCATGTTGTGGCGGTCGCCCAAGGCAGCATTGGCCGACACCACGGCGGCGGATTTGTCGCTGGGCAGCGATTCGCCGGTAAGCAGGGATTCGTCGGCGCGCAGGCTTTGAGCCGAGAGGATGCGCAAGTCCGCCGGAACGCGATCGCCAGAGCGCAGCTGCAGGATGTCGCCAGGTACGAGCTCCTCGGCGTCGACACCCTGCCACTTTCCGCCACGTCGCACCTTGACCTGCAAACGGAGCAGCTTGCGGATCGCCGCCAGGGCATTTTCCGCCTTACCCTCCTGCAGGGTACCAATCAAGGCGTTGAGAAAGAGCACGGCAAAAATTACGGCGCTGTCCAGTAGATGCCCCAGGAGCAGGGTAACCACAAAAGCCGCAAGGAGGACATAGATGAGCGGGTCACGAAACTGTCGCAAAAAGCGCATGAGCAAACTGGGCGGGCGCCTGGAAGGCAGACGATTGGCACCGTAGTGTTTTTGCCGCGATGCGATCTCACTACTGGTTAGCCCTTGCGGTCGAGTCTCCAGCTGACCGAGCACGGTGTCGGCATCGACCATATACGCTGCTGCAGGCGCCTCTGTTATTTCCATCATGCTGTCGCTCCCTTCACTTTTTTCCAGTGTAGGAGGACAAGCTCTTTTTATCTACTTGTGGGGCTGCCAAGCACCTGCGCCAGCACTTGGCTGACTTCAATCTCCTCCATGCAGCGATGATGCTTTAGCGGACATTCCCGTTTGCCACAGGGGCTACACGACAATTCACGGCGAATGACCTGGGCATGGGCTGACAGCGGCGGGGTCATTTGTAGCGGTGTGGGCCCGTACAGAGCGATCACGCGACTGCCGACGGCACCAGCCACGTGCATGAGGCCGGAGTCATTACTGACCGTGATCGGCGCAAGGGAGAGGAGATCTATGGCTTGCAGTAAGCTGGTTCGCCCACCCAGATCGACCGCTCCCGTTGCCTGTGCGGCAATTTCCTGGGTGATCGGCGCGTCCTTGGGACTCCCGAAAAGCCAGACTTCATAACCACTTTGTAATAGGGCCTGGGCCAAGCGCGTCCAGTGGGCCACGGGCCAGCGTTTGGCCGGACCATATTCAGCACCAGGGGCCAAGGCGACAACGCGGGCACTCGGGTTAAGGCCAAATTCCTGCCAGGTCAGGTCGCGAGCTGCCAGATCGACCTGCAGACGGGGTGCTGGCAATTGCTGCGGTTGTGGCAGACGTGGCGGCAAACCGAGGGAGACGTACTGATCTACGGTACGGGGCAGTTTGCGACGATTCAGTCGATGTGGATCAGAGAGCAACCAGGCGCGCATCTCGCGGCGAAAGCCGCTGCGCACGGGAATCTTCATCCAGTACGGGACTAGCGCCGACTTGAAGCTGTTGGGTAGGCAGATGGCCCAGTCATAGTCCGTAGGCTGGAGTTCCTGAGCAAGAGCGCGCCGCGCCTTGAGCGCCAGTTTACCATGCGGGATTTCCAGGGGGATCACTCGGCGTAGCTCGGCCATACGTTGTCCTACCGGCGCACTGGCAGGCGGCGCCAAGAGGTCGATCTGCACCCGCGGCCAACGCCGGCGCATCACCTGAAACAGTACCTGCGCCATGACCATGTCACCTACCCATGAGGGCCCAACAACCAGGACCTGGGCCGGGTCGTTGCTGCGCGCCAGCCGGGTCATACGCTGTACCCGCGGCAACGGATCTTCCTCCGGTACCAACGGCCGCAAGTCGCTCACCACAAATAGCCTGCCATCATCACCAGCAGTTCCACGGCAATCAGCACAATGATGATCCACTCCAGTATGGTTTCGCGCTTGTGACGGCTGGCAACGACAATTACTTCCAGCCCCTCACCAATGGCGTCTAGTTTTTCGTCAAGCGCGCGAAAGCGGCTGGTCAACTCCAGATCCGCAGACAGTTCCCGCGACAGAAGTTCGAGGCCTGGGGTCTCCCAGACAACGTCGGGATTGTCGAGCACCGCCAGGCGCGAAAGGATCTCGGTGCGGGTGGCGGAGGTGGAGGCAAGAAAACGCAGATAGCCGCCCTTGCGACCCGGCAGACGCCCGCTCCTGGTAACTTCGGACAGGAGGTTCAGCGTGGTTTCGAGGAGATTTTCGACCGCTTCCTCATGCATCTCCAAGGCGAGGCTCTGCGCCAGCCGCAGCGCAACCAGAAAGAGGCGCTCATCATCGATTTGGCGCAACTGCACGGCCTCTTTTGCCACGCCGTCGCGCTCGCTCAAGCGCAGCTCGAGCTCTTCCACAGTCACCTTACTGACTGCGGGAAAGGCGGCCTGCACCCCGGCCATGATGCGTGCCTGCAACGCCGGCCCGGCCTCGTAAAAACAGATCACCCCAGAGCGAAAGAGCACCACGCGGGTCTCGCCTTCACGCAACATGCGGTGTGCCGGCCCCTCGTAGACACGCTCCATGTCAAAGGTTTCGGGCCAGGTCTTGAGCTGGATCTGGCGCACTGGTTGAATGGCGTGGAGCAGCGGCTGCATACGTGCTCAGACCTCGGGAAACAGCTTGCCAGGGTTGAGGATGCCCAAGGGGTCGAAGAGCGCTTTGATTTCCCGCTGCAGATGCAGGCTGACGGGGTCGAGCTCGCGCGCTACGAAACTGCGTTTGACGCTACCGATCCCATGTTCACCCGAGAGGGTGCCCCCCAGGGCTAAGACTTTACCGAAGAGACGATCCAGACCACGCCGGGCGCGCTGCATTTCGTCGCCATCGGCGGGATCGACGAGAAAATTGACGTGCAAATTGCCATTTCCGGCATGGCCAAAGCTGACGACCCGCAGCCGCTCCGAGCCAGCAATGTCCTCGATCTCGGTCAGGAGGTCGCATAGGCGCGGCACCGGCACAACGACATCCTCGTTGATTTTCAGCGGCGCCATAGCCTTGGTTGCCGGAGATAGGGACTTGCGTGCCGTCCACAGGGCGGCGATGGTCGCTGCATCCTGGCCGCGTTCCAACTGCAGCAGCCCGTCGCCAGTGAGGGCGGCGGCCATGATCTCCAACTGGCGGGGCAAATCCTCCAGCTCTCCATCGACCTCGACCATGACCAGGGCTTGCGTCGCCTGCGGCAGGCTACTGGCTGCACCCATGCCACGCACCGCCGCCAAGGCCTGGGGGTCCATGAATTCTACCGCGCTGGGGAGAATCGTCTGCTGCATGACACGACTCACGGCCGCGCAGGCATCTTTGCTCTGGGCAAAGGCCGCCCGCAACAGGGCACGGGCGGCTGGGCGGGGCGCTAGGCGCAGGGTGGCCTCAGTGATCAGAGCGAGGGTCCCCTCGCTGCCCACCAAAAGCCGGGTGAGATCATAACCCACCACCCCCTTGCTGGTGCGCACGCCAGTTTCCAGGGTTTCGCCGCGCCCGGTCACGGCGCGCAGCGCCAACACATAATCGCGAGTGACGCCATATTTGACGGCATGCGGGCCGCCGGCATTCATCGCCAGGTTGCCGCCGATGCGACAGTAGGGGCTGCTGCCCGGGTCGGGGGGATAGCTGAGGCCGTCAGCTCTGGCGATGCGATCGATTTCCGCGGTGATACAGCCGCTTTGCACACGGATGAGATGCTCTTGCGGGGCATATTCCAGAACTTCTGTCATGCACTCGAATGAGATGACCGCACCGCCTTCTACCGGGAGCGCACCGCCGACGTTACCCGAACCCGCTCCCCGCGCCGTCAGCGGCAAGTGGTGACGCCCGGCCAGACGCACGATGGCCTGCACCTCCTCATGGCTATGGGGGAAGAGTACCAGCGCCGGCAGGCGTGCCTCGGGGGTGTCGTCGCTGCTGTAAAGCTCGCGGGTAAAGAGATCGTCGCGGGCGCGCTCGACACCCAGGCTGGCCTTGAATCCAGCAATCGCATTTTGCGTCATGGTAAACGTTCCCGAATGCGCTGCAACAAGTTGCTGGTGCTGCGCTGGTGTTGAAAGGGAATGCTCAGCACCCGTCCACCCCAGCCTTGCACCTCGGTGGCGCCAACAATTTTTTCTACTGGCCAATCGCCGCCTTTGACGAGAATCTCAGGCCGAATTTTCGCAATCAGTTGCAGCGGGGTGTCTGCGCTAAACATGGTGACAAAATCGACAGATGCGAGTCCGGCGAGCACGCCCTGGCGATCCCCAAGGGCATTGATCGGGCGGTCGGCCCCCTTGCCCAGACGTCGCACAGAATCATCGCTATTTACGGCAAGGACCAGGCAGGCGCCCTGCGCCCGTGCCTCGTGTAAATACTGTACATGCCCGCGGTGCAGGATATCGAAAACACCGTTGGTAAAGACCAGGGGGCGCTGCCCCTTGACGCGCGCGGCGAGCTCATCCCAGTCGTTAATGATTTTTTCTTCCAGCGTTATTGCTTGGTCTAGTTCTGCGGCGTGCGCATCGACAGCGGCGCAGAGGCTGTGAATCAGGAGCAGATGGACTTCCTGGATACGCGCTGTGCGTTCGTGGGCTACCCGTAATTCGATGTCGCCAGGCCGCAGACGCTGGGCCAGTGCCCCGCCATCACGTCCGGTGAAGGCCAATACCCACATGCCACGCTCGTGTGCTGTTTGCACGGCAGCGAGGATGTTGGCGGAGTTGCCGGAGGTGCTGAATACCAGCAAGCTGTCCCCGGCACTGCCCAAGGCCGCCACCTGGCGGGCGAAGACCTGGTTGTAGTCGAGGTCGTTGGCAATGGCAGTAAGCACCGCGCCATCGGTGCTCAGGGCGATGGCGGGCAAGGGGCGGCGCCAGCCTTCGAAACGGTTGACCAACTCCGAGGCAATATGTGCGGCATCGCCGGCCGAGCCACCATTGCCACAGCTCAAGAGTTTGCCGCCACGACGCCAGGTTTGCAGAATGCGCTGCTCTGCTTGCCCGCTGGGCACGGCCAATTCGTCCAATCCAGCGAGTAGAGCACGGTGTTCGCCCAATTGCGCGGACCAGAAAGAGGACTCTGTCATGGGCTGGGTACCTGAAAGGCGTCGCGAATCCACTCCCCCGCCGCTTCACCATCAAAGCTTACGACGTCAAAGCGACAAGGCCAGGATTGATATTGGGAGTAGCGCAACAGAAAAACCTGCGCGGCACGGATGATACGTTGCTGTTTACGCGGTCCGATGCTCGCTGCCGCTGTTCCCTGGCGATCGTGACTGCGGCTGCGCACCTCGATAAAAACCAGATGTTCCCGATCTTGCGCGATGAGATCGATTTCGCCGGAACGGCAGCGAAAATTGCGCTGCAACAAGCGCATCCCCCGTTCCTGCAGCAAGCTCTGTGCGCGCTGCTCATGCCACTGTCCGACCTGTTGCGTGGGCGACGGCATCGGTCAGGGACTCGGTAAGCTCGGAAGGGCTTGGGTGGCGCCATTTTGCCAAGTTACCCAGCGCAAGTTTCTTTTGTTAATTACTCCTTGCTGACCCGACTGCGTCGCACCCACAATTTTGGCAAGCAGGCCATAGGACTCGACACCCAGCCCTGCCATGCGCCACTGCTGCGCTGTCGCCTGCGGCAGGCTTTGCTTGACTGCCAGTGCGGTCGGGCCACTGGCAAGTTGCGGATCATAGACCCAAGGCATGCCCAGCGCATAGATTTTTCCGCCTACCAGATTGCCAGAGCCCTCCGCACTAACGGAGGGGATACCGGCGAGCAGGATCGGACTCGCACTTTGCGCGCGTATATCCGCGACAATCGACGCGAGATTTTGCTCTGGTGGAACCAGAAAAATGAAACCGCGCTGCCCTGATCCAGAGCCCAGCGATTCTTGAACGGCCGCAGTGCTATCGCCACTACCCACGCGATAGTGGGCGACTCCAGCAACGCCTCCACCAAGCTTTTTCCAGGTCTCTAAAAAGGCCGCTTGCATGCTGGCGCCGGCGGAATCGAGCGGATACAACACGGCCACCTGTCGGAATCCAGCCTGGAACGCATCTTCCGCTACCCGGCGCGCGGTTACCTGCAAACTGATATCAAAGTCGAAGATGCCTTTGGCCGGGTCAGCAGCAGTATCGCCCAGGAGAAGGATGGGCGGATCGTTGGGACGTCGTGCCTCAAGTACCGCGCTGATGTCTTGCGGCAAGGCGGGGCCGACAAAAGCCGCGCATCCCGACGCTACGCCCGTGGCATATTGGGTGGTATTTAACACCGGATCACTACTGTCGCTCAATTCATGAATAACCGGTCCGGCCTGCTGCCGGGCCGCCGCCTGCAACCCCGCCGTAAAGGCGAGGGTATCATCGGCAAAACGCCCAGTCGTAGGGAGCAGCGTGCAGATGGCGCCATGTGCCCCGGTTTGCGATGTTTCCGCCGCATGATCGTAATGAATGTTTGGATGACCCGGGTGCGCCTGCAACCAGGCTGCAAAGGCCGCTTGCTGATTCGCGGGCTCAACATGCTCACGCGCAATCAAGGCAAAGGCGAGCCATTCCTGGACGATCGGATCGCCGCTGCGGCCTTGCCAGTTCTTCAAGCGCGCCGAGCTTTGCGCGCTGAGTAGGGTGTGAATCTGTTGCCGATTTTCTGTTTTTACGGACCCGGAAAGGAGGGCATCTCGTTTCACCAGAAAGTCCAGCGCGGTGAGATCGTGGTTTTCCGCTTGGTACAGTTTCGCGAGTTGCCCCATCGCCGCGGCGCGTCGCTCAGGCGGGACATCGCCCATACTGATGAGTTCGGCGAGAGAGCCACGGGCAAGCTTATCTTGCCCATCACGCTGATAGGCTTGTGCCTGAATCCACAGCGCTGTGGCACGTTGTGAAGGCTCATGGCTGAGTCGCAAAACTTCCGCGCTGAGCAATTCCGCCACCTGTGGACGGTTACCCTCCAACGACGCCTGCGCTGCCTTGAGCAGATAGTCCAATTGCTTATCGGTGCCACTCGCGGCTGCCGCTTGAATGTAGTCTTTAGCGGCAGCGAGATCTTTTCCTTCGGCCAGCAGTCGGTCTGCCTCTTTCGCCTGGCTGATTTCTGGCGGCGTAGAGGAAACTGCAGCCGGGGGGGTAGGCGTAGGCGCGGTAGGATGTGGCATACTCGCACAGGCGCTCAGCAGCGCTGCGACTAGCGCTATGCTGCCAAGGCGCCACCATGCCGGCGCAAAAAGTTGGGAGTGCAGGTGCATGGGCAGAGTGTAGGGAGAAGACCGCAGGTGCGCAATTAGATGACGAAGATGCCAGTTGAGCAAGGGACACATGCTGGGCGCCTGGATATTGTCGGCACGCCCATCGGCAACCTGGAAGATCTCTCCCCCCGGGCGCGACGAGTACTGAGCGCGGCCGATCGGATCTTGGTAGAGGACCGCCGCCACGCGCAGCGTCTCTTTCAGAGCATTGGTATCCAGCCGCGGACCGAGCCTTTGCACGAGCACAATGAACGCGAGCAAATTCCGCGCATCCTTGCCTACCTGCAAGCGGGCGAGCGCCTCGCCCTCATCTCCGACGCTGGGATGCCGCTGGTTTCCGATCCTGGCTATCCCCTGGTAAGTGCTTTGCGCCGCGCTGGGGTAGAGATTGCCGTTGTCCCTGGCCCCTCCGCATCCCTAGCGGCCTTATCTCTTGCCGGCCTGCCAACGGACCGCTTTTGCTTTGAAGGTTTCCTCCCGGCCAAGAGCGGCGCGCGGCAACAGCGGCTGCAAGAGCTGGTGGACGAGACCCGTAGCATGATCTTTTACGAGGCACCGCATCGGATTCTTGCCACCCTGCAAGACATGATCGCCGCATTTTCTAGCGAACGGGGTGCGGTGCTGGCGCGCGAGCTGACCAAGCTGCACGAGGAAAGCATTGGCGAAACCCTCGATAACATCCTGACGACTTTGGCGGCTGCCCCGGAACGCCAGCGTGGCGAGATGTGTCTAGTTTTGGCTGGTGCGCCAGCGCGTGAGAGCGGAGAAGCAGAGCTCGATCGCTTACTACGTCCCTTGCTCGCGGAGCTGCCGCTCGCGCAAGCGGTGCGCATTGCCGAAGCGCAGTGCGACGTTGCCCACCGTCGCCTTTATCAACGCGCCCTCGCCTTGACTTCGACAACAGAGTCGGATTAAATCGCGACTCTCACAGCCCAGGTAGCTCAGTCGGTAGAGCAGAGGACTGAAAATCCTCGTGTCGGCGGTTCGATTCCGTCCCTGGGCACCATATAAAACAAAATCTTACAAATCCTCCCTTGAGAATCCTCTGGTACCCCGATACAGATTCAGTGCACCCACGAATTTGCCAATGAATCCCAAATCTAGGGTTAACAGCCGGAATTGCCTGTTGAAGCCCGCATGGGTATGCTCGTTCCCAAAAATGGTATGGAGCATTGCGTGAACCAACAAAGCCTTTCCGCCCTGATCTGGTCCGTCGCCGACCTGCTGCGCGGGGATTTCAAGCCCCATGAATATGGCCGGGTGATCCTGCCCTTCACGGTGCTGCGGCGCCTGGATTGCGTGCTGGCACCCAGCAAAGAGGCGGTGCTGGCGGAATACCGGGAGAAAAAGGCGGCGGACATCGCCTATGCGCCCTTCGTGCTGCGCAAGGCCGGCCAGAGCTTCTACAACGTCTCCAGTCTGGACATGCCCAGGCTGCTGGGCGACCAGGACAACCTGCGCGCCAATCTGCACAGCTACATCCAGGGCTTTTCCGGTGACGTGCGCGACATCTTCAGCCGTTTCGATTTTGCGGTGACCGTGGAACGGCTGCACAAGGCCAGCCTGCTCTATCTGGTCACGGAAAAATTCACCCGTCTCGACCTGCACCCGGACGCCATCAGCAATTACCAGATGGGCCTGGTGTTCGAGGAATTGCTGCGCAAATTCGCGGAAATGTCCAACGAGACCGCCGGCGAGCACTTCACCCCGCGCGAGGTCATTCATCTCATGGTGGAGCTGCTCTTTACGGAGGATGGGGATGTCCTGACCATGCCCGGCATCGTCCGCACCCTCTACGACCCCACGGCGGGCACCGGCGGGATGCTCTCGGTGGCCGATGAACACCTGCACGACATCAATCCCCATGCCCGCCTCACGATGTTCGGGCAGGAACTCAATGACGAATCCTACGCCATCTGCAAGGCCGACATGCTCATCAAGGGCCAGGATGTGACGAACATCGTGCCCGGCAACACCTTGTCCGACGACGGTCATCCGGGCCGGCGTTTCGACTACATGCTCTCCAATCCGCCCTTTGGCGTGGAGTGGAAGAAGGTGGAGAAGGAGGTGCGCGCCGAGCATCAGCAAAAAGGCATGGCCGGGCGCTTCGGGCCGGGCCTGCCGCGCGTGTCCGATGGTTCCCTGCTCTTCCTGCTGCATCTGCTGTCGAAGATGCGTCCACGGGAAGAAGGCGGCAGCCGCATCGGTATCGTCCTCAACGGCTCGCCGCTCTTCACCGGCAGCGCGGGGTCGGGGGAAAGCGAAATCCGCCGTTATCTCCTGGAAAACGATCTGGTGGAGGCCATCGTCGGCCTGCCCACCGACATGTTCTTCAACACCGGCATCAGCACCTATGTCTGGATGATCTCCAACAAGAAGGCCGAGGACCGCCGCGGCTGGGTGCAGCTCATCGACGCCTCCGGCCTCTACCAGAAGATGCGCAAGAGCCTGGGCTCCAAGCGCAAGGAGCTGGCGCCCGCCCACATCAAGGAAATCGCCCACGTCTTCGGCGGCTTCATGGAGCTGGATCAGGCCATCGTGCTGGATCGGGACGGCAAGGAAGTGGAGCGGGTGCTGCTCTACGAGGACATCGCCGCGCCGCAAGCGCCCCCAGGGGGACGGATCAAGGTGGCGCCCTTCTCGAAGATCCTCGCCAACCACGAATTCGGCACCCGCACGATCACCATCGAGCGCCCGCTGCTGGACGAGGACGGCCAGCCGGTGCTGGTCGCCAAGGGCAAGAACAAGGGCAGGATACAGGCCGACAGCAAGCGGCGGGATACGGAGAACGTGGCCCTGGAGGAAGACATCGACGCCTATTTCCGGCGCGAGGTCCTGCCCCACGCCCCCGATGCCTGGATCGACACCGGCAAGCGGGACCCGCAGGACGGCCAGGTGGGCATCGTCGGCTACGAAATCCCCTTCAACCGGCATTTTTATGTCTACGAGCCGCCCCGTCCGCTGGCCGAGATCGACGCCGATCTCGCCGCCGTCATGGGCGAGATTCAGCGCATGATCGGGGAAATGTCGGCATGAGCGACATCGCCATCTACCAGTCCCCCCAAGGTGTGGTCGAGGTCCGTGTGGAGCGGGACACCGTCTGGCTCAAACAGGAGCAGATGGCGGAACTCTTTGGGCGGGATCGTACCGTGGTGGGTCGCCACATTCGCAACATCTTTGCGGAAGGCGAACTGGAGGAGAAAAGCAATGTGCAAAATTTGCACATTGCCGGCTCCGACAAGCCCGTGCGCCTGTACAATCTCGACGTCATCATTTCCGTCGGCTACCGGGTCAAGTCGAAGCAGGGTGTGCAATTCCGCCAATGGGCCACCGCCCTGCTTCGGGAGCACCTCACCCGCGGCTATACCCTCAACCGGCAGCGCTTCGAGGCCAACGCCCGCGAGCTGGAAACCGCCTTGCAACTCATCCGCAAGACCGCCGCCAGCCCAGATCTGGGGCTGGATGCCGGACGCGGACTGGTAGACGTGCTCACCCGCTACACGCATACGTTTCTCTGGCTGCAACGCTACGACGAGGGCCTGCTCACCGAGCCCGCCGGGCAACCCGGCGGCGTGCTGCCCACCCCGGCAGAGGCGCGCCATGTCATCGCCACCCTCAAGGCCGATCTCATGAAGCGCGGCGAGGCCAGTGAACTGTTTGGGCAGGAGCGCGGTGACGGTTTGGAAGCCCTCCTCGGCAATCTCGACCAAAGCGTTTTCGGTGAGCCCGCCTACCCCAGTGTCGAAGCCAAGGCCGTGCACCTGCTGTACTTCGTCATCAAGAACCACCCGCTGTCCGACGGCAACAAACGCAGCGCGGCGCTGCTGTTTCTGGACTTCTTGCACCGCAACGCACGCCTGCAACGCGCCGATGGCAGTGTGGTGATCAACGATGTCGGCCTGGCCGCACTGGCCCTGCTCGTTGCGGAATCCGACCCCAAGGACAAGGACGTGCTGATCCGCCTCATCATGCACATGTTGGTGGGGGATACCGATGGTGCAAAGGAAGCGCGCGCATGAGCTTCCTGCGCTATCCGAAATACAAGGATTCCGGGGTGGAGTGGTTGGGGGAGGTGCCGGAGGGGTGGGATGTGACAAAGCTCAAGAGGCTTGCCTCACTACAAAGTGGCGATTTCATCACTGGCGTATCAATTCAAGAAAACGGCGTTTATCCGGTTTATGGCGGAAATGGGCTGCGTGGGTACTGTGATACTTTTACTCATGATGGATTTTATGCGCTGGTCGGTCGGCAGGGGGCTTTGTGTGGTAATGTCAATTACGCCGACGGGAAATTCTGGGCTTCCGAACACGCAGTTGTGGTGTCTCCCTATCAGCCGACTTCCGTTCTCTGGCTCGGAGAATTGCTGAGTGCGATGAACCTCGGACAGTATTCAATTTCTTCAGCACAGCCTGGTCTATCTGTAGAGCGAATTGGTGATTTGCGCATACCAATCCCACCAGAGATTGAGCGCCGTTCAATCGCCGCCTTTCTCGACCGCGAAACGGGCAAGATCGACGCGCTGATAGGGGCGCAGCGGCGGCTCATCGAGCTACTGCGCGAGAAGCGCCAAGCCGTCATCTCCCACGCCGTCACCAAGGGCCTGGACCCGGACGCACCGATGAAGGACTCCGGGGTGGAGTGGCTGGGGATGGTGCCGGATGAGTGGGGCGTAAGCTGTATTAGGCGCATATTCGAAATTTGCAAACGCATAGCAGGCGAAGAAGGGTATGACATTCTATCCATCACCCAACGCGGGATTCAGATAAAAAACATAGAAAGCGGTGACGGGCAGCTTTCTATGGATTATTCCAAGTATCAGATCGTAGATGTTGGCGATTTCGCAATGAACCACATGGATTTACTAACGGGATACGTTGATGTCTCTCCATTCTTTGGCGTGACCAGCCCAGATTATAGAGTTTTTCGTTTCAAGAAAGAAAAGTCGTTCTCCGCTAAATTCTTCCTTTATATCTTTCAGAATGCATATAAACAAAAAATTTTCTTTCCGTATGGGCAAGGGTCGGCTCAACTGGGTCGATGGCGTTTACCTGCTGATGAGTTCAACTCATTTTCTTTACCCGTTCCACCCCTGCCAGAACAGAAAGTCATAGCCGCCTTCCTCGACCGCGAAACCGCCAAGATGGACGACCTAATCACCAAAGCTGAACAAGCCATCACTCTGCTGCAAGAACGCCGCAGCGCCTTGATCTCGTCGGTGGTGACGGGGAAGATCGATACACGCGGGGAGATCCAATGAACTGTATTCACATTTTTTTTGATGCTCTTGTAGGGATTGGCACACTCGCATTGGCATTTTTTACATACAAAAGCGTGGAGCAATCAAAACATATGTCTGCCGCCGCCAAGGAAAGTATCGATCTGACAAAGAAGATAGAAAAATCCAAGATAAAACCCTATTGCATTATTTCACCACTTCCTGAAAATGCTGACAAGCAGCGCTTCGGAACCTGCCCGGAAACTTATTTTATTAATGACCATCATGGGCCAAAAATGTCCTGCATTGTCAAAAATTATGGACCTGGACCAGCCCACGCTGTTAGCATTTTTTTGGGTGGAGATGAAAAAAAGTTATGGACAAAAAGAATTCTAGTTGCGGATCTTTTGGCCCCAGGAGATCAAATTGAGTTCAAGAGGCAATTTACCGAAATAGACCTGCCTTCATCCGAACTTAGAGAGTTCCCACGCACAAATACTCAAGGCAGGAGAGAGGGACAACCGGAGTATTTGTGTAGCAATATAAAGTACGCTGGCCTTGAATACAGCGATTCCGAAAAAGACAAATTCCACGCGATCCGGCTTTTCGTATCGCGAAGGGCACTATCTCATCCAGTACCCTTCGAGGAACCTACGGACGCTCAAAAATTTTCCGCGGAAATGGTAGAGATGGTCTTTTTTGACGGCCCACACGAGGACAGGCCCTTTTATTCGGAAACAGAGGAGGAAAAGGCGGAACGATTGAGTTTACCATCTACTTTTCGATCTCGGCCGGACATTGCCACGGTACCGATTGATCGCGGCAACGGACTGGACTAGGCTACCCGCGTACCGAAGGGCGGAGAAGCAAATCATGTCGAAAGCCAACCCTCAGGAAAGTAAAACCCAGCTTCCCCGCGAGGTGGATCAGATAGGCACTGGGGAAGAGATCATTATTTCTCGCGCCGGCAAGCCGCGCCCGCTGGGCCTGGGCGTGGGGCGCTTTACCATGCCGGAAGAGTTCGACCATTTCGCACAGGCCGAAATCAAGGCCATGTTCATTCCATCCAAGGGCACGGTCTAGGACGATGATGCTTCTGGTCGAAGTCGTTACCTGGAGCACCTAATCCATGCCCATCCACACCGAATCCCGTCTCGAATCCGAAATCTGCGCCGACATGGCGGCCCTGGGCTGGCTCTACACCCCGCCCGACGCCTCCCACATCAGCCCCGACGCCCCGCGCTACGACCGCGAGCACGCCCTGTTCCCCGATGATCTGCACGCCTGGATCGAAGCCAGTCAGCCCGATGCCTGGGCGCGGATCGTCAAGACCCACGGCGCCAACGCCATGAACGAGGTCGTGGACCGGCTGCGCAAGACCCTTGATACCCACGGCACCCTGCATGTGTTGCGCCATGGCTTCGAGATGCTGGGGCTGCGTCATCCGGTGAGCGTGGTGCAGTTTCGTCCCGCGCTGGCGATGAATGCGGATTTGCAGGCCCGCCATGCCGCCAACCGCCTGCGGGTCGTGCGGCAGGTGCGCTATTCCCTGCACAACGGGAATTGCATCGACTTAGTGCTGTTCCTGAATAGCCTGCCGATGGCGACGATCGAGATCAAGACCGACTACACCCAGGCCGTCGAAGATGCCGAGTACCAGTACAAGTCGGACCGCCTGCCCAAAGTGCCCGGCAAGAACGCCATCGAGCCCTTGCTGAGCTTTCCGGGCGGGGCGCTGGTGCATTTCGCCCTGAGCAATTCCGAAGTGCGCATGAGCACGCGCCTGGACGGCATGAAGACGCGCTTCCTGCCCTTCAATCAGGGTAATCAGGGGGCTGCGGGCAACCCGCCCAATCCCAACGGCTTCGCCACGGATTACCTCTGGAAGGAAGTCTGGGCCAGGGATTCCTGGCTGGATATTTTGGGCCGCTATCTGGTCCCGGTGAAAAACGAGAAGAAGCAGTTGGCGGGCTGGATATTCCCCCGCTACCATCAGCTCGACGCCACCCGCAAGGTGGTGGCTGCCGTGCTCCGGGATGGCCCCGGCGACAAGTATCTGATCCAGCATTCGGCGGGCTCGGGCAAGACCCATTCCATCGCCTGGACGGCGCATTTTCTGGCGGACCTGCACGATGCGGACAACGCCAAGGTCTTTGACAGCGTGATCGTGGTCTCCGACCGTACCGTGCTGGATGACCAACTCCAGGAGGCGCTCTCGGCCCACGAGCGCACGCGCGGCGTGGTGGCCCTGGTCAAGGGGGATGGCGGCAGCAAGAGCCGTGAACTCTCCGAGGCGCTGGCCGCCAACAAGAAGATCATCGCCTGCACCTTGCAGACCTTTCCCTTCGCGCTGGAAAAGGTGCGGGAACTGGCCGCCACCGAAGGCAAGCGTTTTGCCGTCATCGCCGACGAGGCCCATTCTTCCCAGAGCAACGAAACGGCGGCGAGGCTCAAGGTCATTCTCTCCGGCGATGTCGAAATGGAAATGGACGAGAGCGAGGAGATCAGCGTCGAAGACCTGCTCGACGCGCAACTGGGCGCGCAGATGCAGGCCAAGGCAGCGGGCAAGGCGTCCGGCATCACCTATGTCGCCTTCACCGCCACCCCCAAGGACAAGACCCTGCAGCTCTTCGGCACCCGGCCCGATCCCGCGCGCCCGCCCGCCGATGACAATGTGCCGCGGCCTTTCCATGTCTATTCCATGCGCCAGGCCATCGAGGAGGGCTTCATCCTCGATGTGCTGCGCAATTACACGTCCTACAAGATGGCCTTCCAGTTGGCGCACGCCGGGAATGGATCGGACGGAAAGGCGTCCCCGGTGGTGGACGAAAGTACGGCCAAGGCGGGCATCATGGGCTGGGTGCGGCTGCACGAGTACAACATCGCCCAGCACGTGCAGATCGTCGTCGAGCACTTCCGCACGCTGGTGGAGCCGCTGCTGGGCGGTCAGGCCAAGGCGATGGTGGTGACCAACAGCCGCCTGGAAGCGGTACGCTGGCAGCGGGCCATGCAAAAGTACATCGCCGGGAAGGGCTACCGTCTCAATACCCTGGTGGCCTTCTCCGGCGAGGTCATCGACGCGGAAAGCAGCCCCGACCCCCTGAGCGAGCACAGTACCCTGCTCAACCCCCACCTGAACAGTCAGGGTATCCGCCAGGCGTTCATGAGCCGGGGCGGCCAGCGCGGCGACTATGCCATCCTGCTGGTGGCCAACAAGTTCCAGACCGGCTTCGACGAGCCGCTGCTCTGCGGCATGTACGTCCACAAGCGCCTCGACGGCATCCAGGCGGTGCAGACCCTCTCCCGCCTCAATCGCGCCCATCCCGGCAAGGACACGACCTATGTGCTGGATTTCGTCAACGATCCTGCCGAGATCCTCGCGGCCTTCAAGCCCTATTTCGAGACCGCCGAACTGGATGGCGTGACCGATCCCCACCTCATCTACGACCTGCGCGCCAAGCTCGACGCCCAGGGTTACTACGCCGAGACGGAGGTGAACGCGGTCGCGGAAGCGGTGCTCCTGGGGAAACAGCAATCCCAGGTGGATGCGGCCCTGGTGTATGTCTCCAACCGGCTGCTGGGCCAGTTCCATGCGGCCAAGACGGCATTCCAGGCCCACGACCCGGACAGCGAAGCCGCCGGGGCGGCCAAGGCCCGGATGGATGCGCTATGGCTCTTCAAGCGCGACATCGCCACCTTTGTGCGCCTGTACGGCTTTCTCTGCCAGATCTTCAATTACGGCAACACCGCCATCGAAAAGCGCGCCATCTTCTACAAGCTGCTGCATCGGCTGCTGACCTTCGACCGCGACATGGAAACGGTGGACCTGTCGGCCCTGGCGCTCACCCACTACACGGTCCAGGATCTGGGGATGGCGCATCTGAGCCTGTCCGGCGGCGAGCCGATCAAGCCGACCCGTCCGGGAGAAGGTCAGGTGCGGGACCCGCATCGGGAGTCGCTGGATGCCATCATCGGCAAGATCAACGACCTCTTCGTGGGCGAGATCAGCGAGCATGACAAGCTGGTCTACGTCAACGATGTGATCAAGGGCAAGCTGCTGGATTGCGAAATCCTGATCCAGCAGGCCGTCAACAATACCAAGGAACAGTTCGCCAACTCCCCCGATCTGGACCGCCTCATCCTGGATGCGGTCATGGACGCGCTGTCCTCCTTCACGGCCATGAGCAAGCAGGCCCTGGAATCCGCGCGCATCCGCCTGGAACTGAAGGAAATCCTGCTCGGCCCGGCGGGCCTCTATGAAGCGCTGAAGGCCAAGGGAACAGGCGGGATGGAGCATGGTTGATGTGCCACCCCCTGCCTGAGCATCATGGATAAGCTCATGTCAGGCCCAGGGCCACAACCCAGAGCCCGATCCCACTCAGCGGCTGAGAATGGCCACTCCGAAAAGCCAAACCCCTCTGGTCAAAGCGGTAGGTAGCTCCACTGGTCCGTTGCCTTGGCCTTCTCCCGCACGGCTTCGTTCTTGGCCAGCAGCACCTCGTTCATCAGATGCGTATACGGTAACTGAGCGGCGTATCTGGCAAACAGTGAGTCCCTCTGCGAACACTTAAATGCTATCATCGCGCCCATCGTCTTTGCTTGCCACCCGTCGGAGTTCACCGTGCTCAGCACCCATCAATTGACCATGCAGTTTGGTTCCAAGCCCCTGTTTGAGAATGTCAGCGTCGAGTTTGGGGATGGCAATCGCTATGGTCTGATCGGCGCCAATGGGAGTGGCAAGACCACCTTGATGAAGATTCTTGGGGGTGATCTGGAACCCAGCTCTGGCAATGTCAGCCTGAGCAGTGGTGAACGCTTGGGCAAATTGCGTCAGGATCAGTTTGCCTTTGAGGGCTACACCGTGTTGGATGCGGTCATGATGGGACATGCCGAGTTTTGGCAGGTAAAGCAGGAGCGTGATCGTCTCTATAGCCTTGGCGAACTCAATATCGAGGATGGTATGGCCATCGCCCAGATCGAGGGGGACTACGCCGAACTCGATGGCTACTCTGCCGAGGCGCGGGCGGGGGAATTGCTGATTGGCGTTGGTATCCCCCTGGAACAACATCAGGGATTGATGTCCGCTGTTGCCCCAGGCTGGAAATTGCGCGTGCTCCTCGCCCAGGCGCTCTTTGCCGATCCGGACATTCTGCTGCTCGACGAGCCTACCAACAACCTGGATATCCATACCATTCAGTGGCTGGAAGAATTGCTCGCTACCATCAACAGCACCATTATTATCATTTCCCACGATCGCCATTTTTTGAATAGCGTGTGCACGCACATGGCCGACCTGGATTACGGCGAACTACGCATCTATCCTGGCAATTATGATGAATATATGCGCGCCTCGACCTTGGTGCGTGAGCAATTGCTGGCAGAGAATGACAAAAAACGCGAAAAGATGGCGGAGTTACAAACCTTCGTCAGCCGGTTTTCTGCCAATGCTTCCAAGGCTAAGCAGGCGACTTCCCGTGCCCGACAATTGGAAAAAATCGAGTTGGAAGAGGTCAAACCCTCGAGCCGCCAGAGTCCGTACCTGGTATTTCAACAAGAGCGCAAGTTATACCGTCATGCCCTGGATGGCAAAGATTTGCGCAAAGGCTTTGCAGAGTTGCCGCTGTTTCACAATCTGCGCCTGCACATCGAAGCAGGAGAACGGGTGGCGATCATCGGTGCCAACGGCCTGGGAAAAACCACCCTACTCCGTTGCCTACTTGGCGAAATGGCGCTCGACGCTGGCGTGATCAAGTGGGCCGAGAATGCCAAAGTTGGCTACTTTGCCCAGGATTATGCTGCGGAATTTACCGAAGAGCTCAGCCTGTTCGAATGGATGAGCCAATGGCGCAGCGAAAAAGACGATGACCAGACCATCCGTGGTGTACTAGGGCGGCTGCTTTTCGGGCAGGATCAGGTAGACCGCAAGGTACAGGTGCTTTCTGGTGGCGAAAAAGGGCGCATGTTGTTCGGCAAGCTCACCTTACAAAAGCCCAATGTTCTGATCCTCGACGAACCCACCAACCATTTGGATATGGAATCTATCGAGTCGTTGAATAATGCCCTGGAAAAATTTGACGGAACGCTAATTTTCGTTAGTCATGATCGGGAGTTTGTCTCGTCTTTGGCCACCCGCATTATCGAATTCACTCCCCAAGGGATCGAAGACTTTAAGGGTAGCTATGAAGACTATCTGCGCGGCCAGCAAAATAGCAAAGTCGTCCAGAAAAAGGTGGGGAAAGGACGGTGAGCGCAAAATTTCGGCCATCCTTGAAACTCTGTTGGAAAATCGCACTCCAAAAAGTGCGATGACGAAAGACTCTTCCTATGCTGAGGCGCGGGCCTTACTCAAGTTATTATTGATCAGCGGTGCCATCACGCTGGCCAGTGCCGCGGTTATCGTCGTACTCTGGTGGCTCTACGCTGGCCCTGGAATCGCTGGATGAAAGTATGCTAAAGACCTGTGGAGACGCCCAATACCGCTACCTGGACATGCGCGAAGCAGAGCCAGGCGATCGCTTCTTTCACCTGCGTCATCAACCCTATAGCGATGTGGTTTCGGCGATAGAGTCGGTCGAAGTCGTAACGGTAGATGACAAAACCCTGCACTGCCGGGTGGCAGGACAAAGCAAGCTCTGGAAACTACGGCGCCAGGAGGAACAGATCCATTGTTATGTGGCCGAAGATCCGCTCTTTCAGCAGCTCTATTACACGTTTATCCGCGCGCAGCGGATACAGCAGGTACAAGATTGGATTCGTCACGCGCCCCCGGAGCGCTTCGATGAAGAGGTCCTCCAGGCGATCGAGCACTGGCACGGTCAAAAGTAAGTTCCGTGCTGCTTGGCACCGGTCCTGCCGGCACCGCTACCGTTGCAAGTAGCGATAGCAGTATGCCACTCCATGCTGAAGTGGCCATACGGTTTGGGGCGAACACGGAGTCGAACACGCCTTGACTTTCGGGGGGGTTCTCCTTATCTTCTGTGCCCTTACGAAATTTTGGGGTAGATCATCATGAAGCGCACTTTTCAGCCTAGCGTCGTGCATCGCAAGCGCACCCACGGTTTTCGCGCCCGCATGGCGACCAAGTCTGGCCGCCTAGTGCTCAAGCGGCGGCGCGCCAAGGGCCGGTACAAGCTCTGCCCCTGAGGCATGAGCAGCCAGGCGTTTACCCGTAACGACCGCCTGCGCAACAAAGCCGAGATCCGGCAGGCCTTGCGCGAGGGGAAGAAGCGTAGTTTTCCCGAGCTGGTTTTTTACCGCCTGGACAACGACCTTGGCCATGCCCGGATCGGCTTCGCGGTCAGTCGCAAGGTGGGCAAAGCCGTGTACCGAAATCGCCTCAAACGGCGCCTGCGCGAAGCCTTTCGCTTAAGCACCGGGCGCTCGTTGTCTTGTGATCTCATGGTGGTGGCACGACCGGCAGCGCGTGATGCGGATTATGCCGCGCTGCGTCAACGTCTGGACAGCGTGTTGCGTTGATGCGAATGCTGCGTCGTGCCGTTATCCTTCTGATACACGGCTACCAACTCGTCTTGAGCCCCTTTCTCGGGCAGAATTGCCGCTACCATCCAACCTGTTCGCATTACACCTGCGAGGCCATTGAGCGCTACGGTGTCTTGCGTGGTGGCTGGATGGGCATCAAACGCATCGCTCGCTGTCATCCTTTTCACCCGGGGGGGTACGACCCCGTCCCCTGAGTTTACGGAGCCCCATGGATAGCCAACGTACCATCCTTGCCGTCGTCCTCTCGATCATCGTCCTGGTACTCTTCGAGTGGCTTGTACCCCATCCCAAGCCCAGCCCCAAACCGACGCCTACCGCAGTCACGCAGTCGGTGGCCAAGCCGGCGGCGGCGACAACGTCATCTGCCGCCATTACCAGCAGCCCTGTCGCGCCCAGCGCCATACCCGTGGTGACGAGTACAGCGGTCGGGGAGGGACCCAGTGTCGCCTTTCAGACAGTGCTGTATAGCGGCAGGATTTATCTACAGGGTGGTGACATCCAGAACCTCGGTCTGCGGGACTATCCCATCGCCGTCGACAACAAGGCTCCCTATCCCATCCTCGATAGCAGCGCGGCGCGGCTCACCGCGCAGCAGAGCGGTTTCATCGACGCCGGTGGTCAGACACTACGTCCGGATTTCAGCGCGCCAAAGACTGTCAGCGACGGCGAACCCATTACGCTAAGTGGGCAGGCTGGCCCACTCAAGATTGAGAAAACCTTTTCTTTCGAGCCACATACGTATGTGGTGAACGAGGACATCCGTGTCACCAACACGGGCAAAGAGCCTTGGAAAGGCAGCTATTTCGATCAGATCCTGCGCAACGATCGCACCCAGAGCCATTGGTTCATGTCGATCTTTACCGGTACGGTCTTGATGCACAATGGCAATCTCAGCGAAAAGGGGTTTTCCGATATTCGTGATCATCCCGAGCAGCATGGTGGTCCCGGCTGGGCGGGGATGACCGATCACTACTTTTTGCAGGCGGTGCTACCGGAATCACACGCATCTGTGCAACTGTATGCGCGTCCGGAGGGTGGCAACTATGCCGCTGGCGTGCAGCAAGCGCTGCCCACGTTGCAGCCAGGACAGAGCTATACCCTGCACCAGCAGCTTTTCCTGGGACCAAAGCAACAGAATCAACTGGCGGCCCTGGGCCGCGGCCTGGAACAGACGGTCGATTATGGCTGGTTCTCGATCGTTGCCGAACCCATGCATGGGGTGCTCAACTGGTTTCACTCTTGGGCCGGCAACTGGGGCCTCGCAATCATCCTCTTGGTCGTAGCGGTGAAGATCATCTTTTTCTATCCCTCCGCCATTAGCTACCGCTCGATGGCCAACATGCGCAAGCTGCAACCGAAACTTGAGCAAATCAAGAAGGAATGTGGCGACGACAAACAGAAGATGGGCGCCAAGATGATGGAGCTGTACCGCACGGAGAAGGTCAACCCCATGGCCGGCTGCCTGCCCATCGTCATCCAGATGCCGGTGTTCATTGCCCTGTATTGGGTGCTAGTGGAGAGCGTGTCGCTGCGGCAAGCGCCATTTATTCTCTGGATTCATGATCTGGCGGTGCCCGATCCCTACTACATTCTGCCGCTGCTGATGGGCATCAGCATGTTCTTGCAGCAGCGTCTGAACCCGGCGCCGATGGACCCGGTGCAGAAAAAGATCATGTCGATTTTGCCCGTCGCCTTCGCCATTTTCTTCTCCTTCTTTCCCGCGGGCCTGGTCCTGTACTGGCTGACCAACAACGTGGTCTCCATTGGTCAGCAATACCTGATCACCCGCCACGTCATGAAAGAGCGCTAGAGTGGCGCGCCGCGGGCGCTACCAACTGGGCGACACGATTGTCGCCATCGCCACCCCCCCGGGCGAAGGAGGCATTGGCATCCTGCGCCTTTCCGGCCCGTCTGCCCTGGCGATTGCCAACGCCCTTTGTGGCCTAACCGACGGGCAGCGATGGCGTGCGCGGCATGCCTACTTACGGCAATTTCTCCAAACGGCAGATGAGCGCATCGACCACGGTATCGCGCTCTATTTTCCCGCGCCGCACAGCTACACCGGCGAGGACGTGGTGGAGCTGCAGGGGCATGGTAGCCCGGTGATTCTCGGAATCCTGCTCGAACATGCCGTGCGCCTAGGCGCGCGTCCAGCCCGTGCCGGTGAGTTCAGCGAGCGCGCCTTCCTCAATGGTCGTCTCGACCTGGCCCAGGCCGAGGCCGTGGCCGACCTGATCCATGCCCGTAGCCAATCCCAGGCGCGCGCCGCCATCGCGAGTCTGGAGGGGCGTTTTTCAGCGGCCATCAATAGTCTACGCGCCGCCATCCTCAGCGCCCTGGCCCTGGCCGAAGCCGGCCTTGATTTTAGCGAGGAGGACCTCGGCGAGGAACATCAGCAGGCACTGAGCGCGCAGGTAGAAGAGCTACAGACCTGTCTGACGGCAATTTTGGAACAAAGTCGTGCGGGTGCGCGCCTGGCGCGCGGGGCACGGATTCTCCTCATCGGCCGCCCCAATGTCGGCAAATCCAGCCTGCTCAATGCCTTGGCCGGGCGCGACTCCGCCATCGTCACGCCCATCCCCGGCACCACCCGCGACATTCTGCGCGAAGAACTAGAGCTGGGTGGCTTGCCCCTGGAATTACTGGATACCGCCGGGCTGCGCGATAGCACGGACCCGGTGGAACAAGAGGGCATCCGCCGCAGCCGTGCCCTGCTGGACAGCGCCGAAGAGATCCTGCTTCTACTCGACGCCAGTCAGGGTTGGCAGGAAGAGGATGCGCAGCTATTGGCAGGGCTCGATGCGCAGCGTTGCACCCTGCTGTGGAACAAGATCGACCTCTGTCCAGAATTTGTCGCCCCGGATTCGGGGATCCCCGCACTGTGTATCTCTGCCAGCGTCGGGGCTGGGCTGGAGGAACTTCGCGCCCATCTTCAGCAACGGCTAGGCGGCAATGAGCACAGCGGCTGGGCGGCGCGGCAGCGCCATCTCCTGGCGCTGGAGGCGGCTCTGAGCCACCTGCACGAGGCCGCTGACAGCCTACATCACCCCGCTGCCGAGGAATTGCTTGCTCAGGGTCTGCGGGAAGCTGCCGACGCCCTCGGACAAATCACCGGCGTTGTCGATGTCGAGGAGATCCTGGGTGAGATCTTTTCGCGCTTTTGCATCGGCAAGTAAGCTTTTTGTCAGAGATACGCATCTCGACTATCCTGTACCGCATCACCGATCGCCGGAGAACATCATGCACAAAAGGGAATTCCTGCGCCTCACGGCGATGGGAAGCAGCCTCGCCCTCGGGGCATCGCTTATCGGCACGCGCATCGCCCTCGCCGCCAATGCCCAAGGCTGGCCCGCGGAGTCCTTCGCCGCCACTAGTGTCGATCGGGTCTTGCAAGAACTCTTTCAAATGCGCGACCTGACGATATCTGAACGGGTGCACGTCCAGATACCTGCGGAAGTCGACGATGCCCTCACGGTGCCGGTCTCGGTGTCCGTTGATCATCCCATGCGCGACGACGACTACATCGCCCGTATCTATCTGCTCGTCGATCACAATCCCACGCCGTTGGCGAGCATCTTTCATTGCAGTCCGGCTAACGGCAAAGCCGCTTGCTACCAGCGCATCAAGATCCTACATGACAGCCAGGTGCGCGTGATTGCACAGAGCAACCGCGGCGATATCCTCGCCGCCAAACCGCACGGGGTACGCATTCGGAGCACGGGAGCGACGCAATGAGCATACTCGCCAATATGGGTAGTCGACTGACACGCAATTTTGGCGAGGTTCAGATCGGGCTTCCAAAACAAGCGAAGAAAGGCGAGATCATCGAGATCCGGGCGTTAATCCTGCACCCCTCGCAAGACGAGACGGAAGGGAAGAAAATTTTCATCGAAGAGGTGACCTTTACCTTCGATGGCAAAGCCTTCTGCCATTTCGATTGCTCCAGTATGGGCAGCGCGAATCCCTATCTGGCCGTACCGCTACGTGCCGAAAAAAGCGGTCTGGTTACGGTGCGCTGGCGCAACAACCAGGGGCACACCAGTTCCGGTCAAAAGAGCCTGCGCGTTACCGATTAAAAAAGGGGGCATGGCCAATCTTGGGCTTTTCAAGAGGCGATCAATAGGGATAATCCCAACCGGGGGCCGGGTCTTTGTAGCGGCGATGTACCCACCAATACTGCTCAGGCGCACGGCGGATGGCCGCCTCCAGGGCGGCATTCATGGCCGCCGCGTCGGCTTCGTCATCACCGGAAGGAAAGCCATCTGGCAAAGGCACGATCTCGATCTCGAAGCCCTCGCCGGCGGATAAACGATACGCAAAGAGGCCGAATACCGGGCTACCCCGCCGTTGTGCGAGACGCGCCAGAAGTGGCGTGGTGCAGGCGGGTCGACCAAAAAAGGGGGCAAAGACGCCCTCGCGCGGGTCAACATTCTGATCTGGTAACACCCCCACCACTTCGCCCTTTTGCAGGGCCTGCAGCAGGCCGCGGATTCCACCATCCTTAGCCACCAGGTGTGCGCCGCTGCGCCCGCGCCCGGCGACCATTTGCGCATTGATAGCGGCATTGCGCGTTGGCATGTAGAGCACCGTCACCGGCCAGCGCTGGCCAATGTACTGCACGGCTGCCTCCCAGGCGCCCAGATGCGCGGTAAACAGCACCACGCCGTTGCCCTTGGCCAAGGCGGCATCCACTGCCTCCGCACCCTGCACGGAACGGATCAAAGCGAGGCTCTTGGGCAAGGGCCAGAACCACAGAGGCCCAAGCTCGATAAAGGCTTGTCCAAGCTGGCGAAAGTGGCGATAGAGCAGCGCCTGGCGCTGTTTGGCACCGAGCTCGGGAAAGGCGAGCGCAAGATTGGTACGCGCTACCCGCCTTCCGCGGGGCACCGCTAACCGCGCCAAATCTCCCAGACGATTCCCCACCCATACGCGCGTCGAACGGGGCGAGTGCGCGAGCAACCAAAGTAGTTTGCTGATCCCTAGCGCGAGCCAGGAATCCAGGCGCGCATTCGCCATCAGAGCAACACCGTCGGCTGGCGTTGGGCGAGTTCGATACCCTCGGCATCCAAGCGTAATTTGATCGTCTCGAGAATATCGCTGCGCGCGGAAGTATAGTCTGCTGTCGTTACCCAAGGCCGCACATAGAGTTGCACACCCAAATCCGTCAGATCCTGTACACCGATGGTCAACGCTGGTTCGGACAGCACGCGAAGATCGGCAGCAGCAACCTCAGCAAGAATTTGCTTGGCACGCTGCAAGTCTGCCTTGGGGGTTAGCGTCAGTAGAAGGTCGATGCGACGCTGGCCATGGATCGAACTATTGGTAAGAACCTCACTTAATACTTTGCTGTTAGGCACATAGAGCTGTCGATTATCCGGGCTGGTGATGACGCTTTGAAAGAGATGAATACGCTCGACCGTCCCAGAAACTCCCGCCACCTCAATGCTGTCTCCTACCTGATAGGGGCGCAGCACAAGCAACAACACCCCCGCCGCAAAATCCGCCAGTGACTTCTGCAGAGCAAGACCGATAGCTAAGCCAGCCGCACCCAGAATGGCCAACAGGGAGGTCGTCTGCACCCCCAATTGTCCGAGAGCCGCAACGACGACAACGATATACAGTACGATTTTGATGAGAGATTCGAGAAAGCGCGCCACGGTGAGGTCGTGGTGCACGCGCTCCAGGGTGCGTGCGCTCAGGCGCCCCAACCAACGCGCCAGCCACAACCCAATCACCAACACCAATAGGGCGGCAGCGATATGGCCTACCCAGGTCCACAGGCGGTCGTGGATGGCCATCGACCAGGAGGGAATCCATGCAAATTGGGAAAGGGACATAAAAATAGCACCGCAGAATTCGATCCAAGGAGCCTAGAGGCTGACGGCGCCGATGGCAAGGCGCCGGGGGATCAATGTAAAACGGTAGTCGATGTTCCTTTGCTAACAGCCGCCCGCAAGGCGTTGAGTTCTGCCATCATCCAGCGCTGGTAGTCGTAGCCCGTAGGCATGGTCTCGTAGACCCCCACCACCGGGACTTTGGCCTGTTTGGCAGTGGCCAGAAAAGATTGCGTCAGGCTATCAGTAACCTGCTGATTGTATAGAAAGACCTTGACCTGCCGCTGGCCAAGCAAAGCATTTTGCTTACTGACATCCTGCGGCGCTGGGTCGGTGCCGTTCATGATGGCCGCCTGCAAGGACCAAGGCGTTTTGATCTCGCAACCCGCCGCCTCTAGCATGTAATCTGCTACCGGTTCCGTCACCGCCACCGGGGTGTTCGGATATTGCTTTTTGAATGCCGCCAGCCCCTCGTACCAAGGCCGAAGAGAAGCATCAAAGCGCTTCACTCGCGCGGCAAAATAGGCGCGGTGCTCGGGCATCATGCTGCTGAGCGCATCGGCCACTGCTGCCGCCACCTTGGGCATAGTTTCCGGTTTGTACCAGAGGTGCGGGTTGCGGGTATTTTCCGGCAGGCCCAGCAGATCCTGCACCACAATCACCTTACGCGCCTGGCTGGGGTTGGCCGCCAGAATTTTCTTTGCCCAGGTGTCGTACCCGAGCCCGTTGCGCACTACCAACTGCGCCGCTGCCATCTCGCGGGCGATGGCCGGACTGGCCTCAAAGGTATGCGGATCGGTATTGGGATTGCTCTCGATGGCGCGCACTTGCACATATTCGCCGCCAATCTGACTGATGACATTGGCATATTCATTTTCGACACCAACGGCGCGGATGCTGCCGGCAGCATGGGCAACACCAGCAAAAAGGGCGCTGCAGGCAAGGCCGATGGCCAGTGAACGACGAAGGGGAACAGACATTGCAGCGCTCTCCGTAAAATGCAACTTGGTTGCATCAGTTTCATGCGTCGCTCTCTTGCTGTCAAGCCATGTGCGCCCAAGTGCACACATCAAAAAAACTCCAGGTGCAAGCGTAACAAGCCAACAGTAGCGTTTGGATATACGCCATTGGGATGGACGATGTACTGCAAGTCGGGCTGCAGGCTCAGATAGTCGTTGAGCTTGGCAACATAGGTCAGCTCGTAACTGGTCTCGGCCGGGTAAATGGCCGCGGGCTGCTCTTCATCCTCGAAACCCGCGGCAACGACTCCCGGCCGCAGTGCCGCGCGCGCCATACCGAAGGAGAGGGCATCATCGGGACGTGCGGGCAGGAAATGACTCAGGCGCGCTCCCGCCCCCAAATACCAGGGAACGAGATTTTCCCGCCCAAAGGCCTTGCCCCATTGCAGAAAGGGCGCCAGCTCGGCACCGGCAATCTGCCAATGGGCCTCGACAATGCCATAAACACCGTTCGTCGTTGGGCTCAAATCGAAAGCGGGGGCACGCGGCTGGCGGTAATGCCAAGCACCGACCTTGAACACATACTGGCCGTACTCGTCGGTATCATCATCGGCATCTTCGCCTTCCTCGTGCCCCCAGTGCAGGGCACCCTCCCAGATGGCAAAGTAACCACGATCAAAAACGCCTTGGTACTGATGTACAGCATCCCCCTGAAAGATCGCCGCTTTACTGCTCCAGTTGCCCCCATAGGTATGGACGATAAAACCGAGCCCGGAATACGGGTAGGTAGGCAACGCCGGGACGTTGCCAGAGAGGCTGGGGTCCAGGCCAAAGGAACCGTTGAGCAACTGCAGGGCATTGCTGGCGACATCAAAGTAGAGATTGAAATCCGTGTAGCCGACTCGGGTAGCCAACCAATCCGTCCATTGCTGACGATAGTTGAGCTCGTACAGACGTATGGCCGAGGGCGCGTAGATGTTGCTCGCGGTCTGCAGGTCACCGCTGTAGGCCGTATCCTCTGCCGAGCTATAAATACCGAAAGCAGAAGCGGTAAACAGCCCCCCCGGCCAAACACCGGCCTTATTGGTATTCCATTGTAGGCCGAGCTGGCCGGCGCTGGTGCTGGCGGTGCCCTGGCGAATGCCACCGGCGAGGTTGGCAAAGAGCTCGGTATCCAAGTGTGCCGACCAGGACAGCCCTTGGCCGATGTGTTGAAAATCCGTCAGATAGCGTGGCGCGATGCCATTCTGAACGGGAATTGGCGAGTCGGCACCCGGTCCCGGCAATCCGGACGCAAGACTGGAGCCACTCATAAAAAAGGTGAGAAAAGAAAAGGTTTTGAACTTCATGAAACGCTCTCATCAGGAAGAACGGCGTCACTATGCCAAACCTTCTTTTCTAAGTCAATAACGATTCTCATTCTTATTTATCTGCGCTTTCCACAACCCTACGCCATCCTCTACACTGCAATTATGCAGAAAACTAGTCTTTTTCTTGGCGGTACCTTCGATCCCATTCACTACGGACACCTGCGTGCTTTGGAAGAGGTACGCGAGGCCTTGGGGATGGAGCAGGCCACCCTCATTCCGGCGGGTGACCCACCGCATCGCGGTAGCCCTTGGGCGCCGGCGGAACATCGTCTGGCCATGGCGCGGGCGGCTGCCTCCCAGGCGCCGGGGATCGAGGTACTCGCCTTCGAAGTGGAACAAAGCGGTCCCTCCTATACCATCGAGACCGTGCACGAGTTGCGCCGACAGAACCCCGAAGGGTTTCTGGCCATGGTAATTGGCATGGATGCCTTCTTGCGCTTCGACACCTGGCGCGACTGGGAAAACATCCTCGAACTCACCCACTTGGTCGTCATTGGCCGGCCCGGCTGGCCGATGGCGGAACTGCCGGAAGGCCTGCGGCAGGCGCTCTATCAACGGCGGGTGGACGAACTCGCGCAACTGCACAGGACGCCCGCCGGCAAGATCGCCTTTCATACCGTCACCGCACTAGAGATTTCCGCTAGCCATATTCGCAGCCTGCTCGCTGCCGGTCGCAGCGCGCGTTTTTTGTTGCCAAACGCGGTCTTGGATTATATTACCGAACATCGGCTCTACCACGAAGCGTAACCCGGAGGATCACTCATCTTGCTCATCACCCCCGAAAGCCTGCGCGATCTCAGTATCGCCGCCCTCGATGAACACAAGGCCATCGACATCCAAAGCATCGACGTTCGTCAGCAAACTGACATTACCGATTACCTGATTGTTGCCTCCGGTAACTCCGACCGGCAGCTTCGTGCCCTCGCCGATGCCGTCATCGACAAGGCGCGCGGCCAGGGCGTGCGGCCTCTCGGTAAGGAAGGCGCCTCGGGTAGCGACTGGATGCTGGTGGATCTGGGCGACGTGGTAGTGCATTTGATGCGACCGGAAACCCGCGACTTCTATCAGATCGAGCGGCTTTGGGGCGAGCTGCCCAAGGTGCGTAGCCAGGGCAACGAGGGCTAGCGTGCGCTTGTTGGTCCTCGCTTTGGGGACCCGCATGCCGGACTGGGTAGAGACGGCGGTCGAGGAATATCGCCGACGGATTCCCGCCCCGGTGCAGTTGGAGTGGCGCAGTCTGCCCTTGGCCAAGCGCGGACGCCAGTGCGATCCCGCCCGCTGGCGACGGGAAGAAGGTGAACGACTTCTCGCCAGCACCCTCAAAGATAGCGAGATCGTCGCCCTAGAGGTCCAGGGTCGAGCCTTGCGCAGCGAGGAACTGGCGCAGAAAATGGACACTTGGATCAACCATCATCAGGACGTAACCCTATGGATTGGCGGCCCCGATGGGATTGATCCCGAGCTGCGGCCGCATTGGCGCTGGTCGCTATCGGCATTGACCCTGGCACATCCCGTAGTGCGAGTGGTGCTCGCCGAACAGTTGTATCGGGCCCGGAGCATCCGGGCGGGCCTGCCCTATCATCGTGGCGGAGAGGAGAGTGGATGGTGAAGCTTTATCAACGTGTCTTGCCCAGACTAGGCTTGGTCGTCACCTTGAGTCTGGGGCTCAGCGCCTGCGCGCAGATGGTGGTGCCCACGCCGCAGCAAAGCAGTAGCAACGCCATTGCCGTGCAGGCGGCGCGCATCCACATTTTCTCCCTGTCCCCACAGGTACCCACGCAGCAATTGGAGCCGGCGCGCAAAGCTCTGGCGGCGGCAAACGCGGCGCAGCAACGTGGCGACTATCTCTTTGCCGAGCGGCAAACGGAGCTGGCCCGCATTCGCCTCGATAACATTCAGCAGCGCTTGAATCAGAGCCCGGCGAACGACGGCAACCAACAAATCAAAGGACAACTTCGCGATCTGCAAGGACGGATTGCCAGCCTTCAGGAAAAAATTGCTGCCACCCGTCAGCAGCTTCAGGAGACGAACCCATGATTCGCCGCAGCCTGCTTGCCGCCACGCTTCTCTTCTTACCCGCCCTCGCCTGGGCCGATACAAGTACTACTGCGGCGTTGCAACGCGCCTATGCGCAAACGCAGAGCCTGCAGAAATCGCATGACTTGAGTCCACAGCAGTCCGCAAATCTGCAACGAGACTTACAGCAGATGACGGCAGATCAGGTGAACCCACCCCTTTTCGCGGTCGACAAGGCCATCTTCGAGGCCCGGCTGCATGGCCTGCGCGAGGCGCAGACTGCAGCAAGTGGTGGCCAGGAGAAAGAACGGCTGACGCACGAATTAGCAACATTGAATCAAAAATACCAGTCTCTGCAGGCGGAGTACGCGCAATTGCGCCAGCAGCTGGCAAACCACACCATGCAAGGTGCCCGCACGGCCCGCCTGAAACAAGAAATCCAGCAGCAGAAAGAGACGCTGCAACAAGAGGAGCAGAGCCTCGCGACGATGCAACCGAGCACAGCACCGAGCAGCAGTAGCAGTCCGGCCGTTGCTCCCAGCTTCCCGGCGCCAACCGTTGCCGCAGCGCCCGCGCCAATGCAAGCACTGGCGGCCTACGGTGATTTGCACCAGGGCAAATATGGCACCGAGCTGAATATGCCCGTAACCGGATTGTTCGCCGGGGATCAGCAACTTTCTGCTAATGGCAAGCAGCGCCTGCGCGCCGTCGCTGGCACGCTCAAGGGAATCACCGCAGCGCAAATTCTGGTACGCGTTTCCGGGCAACCTGGCGGACTGAATCTCGCCACCCAGCGCGCGGAGGCGATCTTGCAGGGCTTGCGCCAGGCAGGAATTCCAGACTCCCGTCTTGCCTTGGCCTCAGGCTCCGGGGTCGCCAGCGGTATGGCACAGATCCTCTTACCCAGCGGCTCCTGAGCGTATGCCCAAACTGGTCCTCGCGTCGGCCTCGCCACGCCGACGGGAACTGCTCGCACAGCTTGGTTACACCCCCGAACTGCGTCCGACGAGTATTGATGAGTCCCGCCATGCTGGCGAGAGTCCCAGGCATCTCGTCCGCCGTCTAGCGCGGGAGAAGGCAGAATCCGCCCTGCGGGCCGACGAAGACGCCCTAGTGCTCGGCGCCGACACCCTGGTCTGCTTGGGCGATCAGGTCTTCGGCAAGCCAGCGGATTATACCGAGGCCGAGCAAAATTACCGCGCGCTCGGTGGGCGCTGGCATCAGGTGCTTACTGCGGTAGCGATTACGGACGGCAGCCGGATACGACAGATCCTGTCGCGCAATGCCGTCTACCTGCGTAGCATTTCTTCTGCCGAGGCGCACGCTTATTGGGCCAGTGGCGAACCGCAGGACAAAGCGGGCGGCTATGCCATCCAGGGCCTCGGCGCCGTATTCGTGCGTAGCCTGCGCGGTTCCTACTCCGCGGTGATGGGCCTACCCTTAGCAGAGACGGCGACATACCTCCACGAACTGGGTCTTTCATCCCCCAAATTGCAGGCAATCCATGAGTGAAGAACTACTGATCAATGTCACTCCGCAGGAGATCCGCGTTGCCCTGGTAGACAACGGCGTATTGCAGGAACTGCAGGTAGAGCGTAGTGGCCATCGCGGCTTGGTCGGCAACATCTACAAGGGTATCGTGCGCCGCGTGTTACCGGGCATGCAGGCGGCCTTTATTGATGTGGGACTCGAGCGCACGGCGTTTTTGCATGCCGCCGATATCCAGGGCGCGGAAAGCGAGGAGGAACTGCAGCAGGAAGGTGAGACAGATATCGAAACGCGTAGTATCAACCTCCATGACCTGCGCAGTGTCTCGACCCTGCTGCATGAGGGGCAGGAAATCCTCGTGCAGGTAATCAAAGACCCCGTGGGTAGCAAGGGTGCGCGCCTATCGACACGCATCACCCTACCGGGGCGCTATCTGGTGTATATGCCATACTCGCCGCGCATTGGCGTATCCAGCCGCATCGACTCGCCCGAGGAACGCAGCCGCCTGAAAGATCTACTGAAGGAGCTGCTCCCGGAGGAGGAGACCGGCGGTTTTATCATTCGCACCCTCGCTGAGGGCATGGGCGCCGAGGATTTTCGCAGTGATCTGCGGTTTTTGCAGCGCCTCTGGCAAAACGTGCAGGAGGATCTCCGCCAAAGTCGGGCGCCGCAACTGATTCACGAGGATCTGAATCTCGCCCTGCGTGTCATGCGCGATGTGATGTCCGACGATATCCAACGGGTGCGTATCGACAGCCGCGAGGCCTATGAGGCGGCGCGGCAATTCTGCCGCGAGGTAATACCCGAGGTTACCGAGCGTATCGAGCATTACGCCGGTGAACGGCCCATCTTCGACCTCTACAACGTCGAGGACGAAATCGAGCACGCCCTGGAAAGCCGCGTCACGCTCAAATCCGGTGCCTACCTGATCATCGACCAAACCGAAGCGCTAACCACGGTAGACGTGAACACCGGTGCCTTCGTCGGCCGCCGCAATCAGGAAGAGACGATCCTCAAGACCAATCTCGAAGCTGCCGCCGCCATCGCCCGGCAACTGCGTTTACGCAATATTGGCGGTATGGTGATCATCGATTTCATCGACATGGACAACGAGGAGCATAAGCGCCGCGTGCACCGTACTCTGGAAAAGTCCCTGCAGAGCGATCGCACGCGCTGCACCATCACCCAAATCTCCGCACTAGGGTTGGTGGAAATGACGCGCAAGCGTACCCGCGAAAGCCTACGCCAGATCCTCTGTGAGCCCTGCCCATATTGCCAGGGGCGGGGATTTTTGAAGACCGCAGAAACCCTGTGTTATGAGATCCTGCGCGAAATTGTCCGCGAGACCCGCGCTTATCCCGCCGAGCGCTTTATTGTCCTTGCCTCGCCGCAGGTGGTGGATAAATTACTGGACGAAGAAAGCACCAGCCTCGCTGCCCTGGAAGAATTCATCGGCCGCCCCATCAAGGTCCAGGCGGAAAGTACCTACACCCAAGAACAGTATGATATCGTTTTTTTGTAAGGGCATGGTTTATGGGATTGTGTAACGAGGCATCATGTAATTGGGTAGTGAAAAAACGTGAAGCTGAAAATTCTTGAGGCCTAAGCAATATGCAAAAAAATAAAGCCGATTTATATAAGAAAAGTGTTTCAGATATATATTCCAGCCGCAGCAAAACATATGATAGCAGCGAAAATAGCGCATGGCATGAGCTAATTTGTAAAAATCTTGTTGATCTTTCTGGAATACGTCCAGGGTCAAGGGTTCTTGATGTTGCTACCGGGACTGGAATGCTGGCATTTTACGCGGCGTCAAAAGTCGTACCAGATGGCACCGTAATTGGTATCGATATTTCTGAATATATGATTAATAAGGCAAAATCAAAAATACCCGGTCATGGAATGGGAAATATTTGTTTTGAAGTCATGGATGGCGAAAACATTGATCATAGTTCAGGCTCGTTTGACTTCATTTTTTGCAGTTCTGCCCTTGTTCTCATGACGAACATTGTTGCCACACTAACGCACTGGAAAAAATTTCTAAATGTAGGCGGCAAGGTTTGTTTTAATGCATTTTCAGAAAATTCTTTTATTAACGGTGTTGTAGCGCAGTCGGTCCTGCGAAATTATGGTGTGAATTATGAGATGAACAACATAACAGGAACCGCAAAAAAATGCCGAACGCTTCTGGAGCTGTCCGGATTCAAAAATATTGAGGTAAAAACAGAAAACTATGGTTGTTTCATTAGCCTGGAAGATGCAAAAAAATCTTGGATCAGCACATCATATCCAGCGCCTGGACAATTTCCCCATCCACTTGCGTGTCTAACGCAAGAACAACTTTCACAAGTTCGCCAGGATTACGAACGGGAAATGGAGACACTCCATACGAAAGATGGAATATGGAATGACATGACAACATTTTATGCTATCGCGTCTGATTAAGGTCCGTTCCGGCTTTTCTTAACACTCTCCAGAGCCCTAGGGCAACTCGCTGTTACCTACCTGAAGGCGCGAGCGTAGGCGCAGGGCGATTTTTTCCCCGAGTACCGCAGCTACCCCCATGGGACCAGTGAACGGCCCGTGGGCATCGCGGTACGCGACAATGGCATCAGCGCGCTTTTCCCCCACACCACGCAGGCAGCGCAGGGTGCTGGCATCGGCATGGTTGATGTCGATCTGCTCCGGGCAGTTTGCCGGCTTCTTGCCTCCCGCCCAGGCCGCGCCTGTTACCAGCAGGAGGAGCAGAGCAACGCCCACCCGACGCATGAATCAGCCGCCCAGGGCGGCGCGGATCTGCGTTCCCATGGCGGCACGATCTTCCGCGCTGCTGTCGCGCGCCAGGGCAAAGTTCAGATCGCTGATGGCGGTCATCGGGATTAGATGCACATGGGTATGCGGAACCTCCAGGCCGGCTACCATCACCCCCACGCGCAGACAACCGGTGGCCTTTTCCAGGGCCGGCACGACGCGCTTCGCAAAGGGCAGGAGACCGGCGAGGGTCGCGTCGTCGAGGGTAAAGATATAGTCATGCTCGATCTTGGGGATGACCAGGGTGTGGCCGGGCCGGATCGGACGAATATCGAGAAAGGCCAGGTACTGGTCGTTTTCGAGGATCTTTTCGGCGGGGATCTCGCCGCGGATGATCTTGCTGAACAGTGTCGTCATGGGGGCTCCTTAGAGTTGCTTCAGCGCCTTGCGCGCAGCACTGATGGTGGTGTCGATGATACGGTCATCATGGGCGGCGGAGAGAAAGCCGGCCTCGTAGGCGCTGGGGGCAAGGTAGACGCCTTCGGCGAGGAGGGAGTGGAAGAAGCGTCCGTAGCGTTCCTTATCGGCGCCCATGACGTCCTGAAAGGTCTGCACCGGCCCGGCCGTGAAAAACAGCCCAATCATGCCCGGAACCTGGGTGATAAAGAGCGGCACGCCCGCCTCTTCGGCCACCCGCGCCAGCCCCGCACAGAGTTTTTCCGTCTGTGCCGCGAGGCGCTGATGAAAGCCCGGCACTTGCAGCAACTGCAAGGTACGCAGACCCGCGGCCATGGCTAGCGGGTTACCGGCCAGGGTGCCCGCCTGGTAGACCGGCCCGTTGGGGGCCAGGTGCTCCATAAGCTCGCGACTGCCACCAACGGCGCCCACTGGCAAGCCTCCACCAATGATCTTGCCCAGGGTAGTAATGTCTGGACGGATGCCGTAGATCTCCTGGGCGCCACCCGGGGCGACGCGGAAGCCGGTCATCACTTCATCGAGAATCAACAGGCTGCCGTGGGCATCGCAGAGGCTGCGCAGGCCATCCAGAAAGCCCGGCAGTGGCGGCACACAGCCCATGTTCCCGGCAATGGGCTCGACAATGATCGCCGCGATCTTGTCGCCCTGCTCCGCCATCGCTGCCGCGACGGCATCAAGCTCGTTGTAGGGCAAGACCAGGGTCTCGCGGGTTAGCTCCACCGGCACCCCGGCGCTCGACGGCTGCCCCAGGGTGAGAGCGCCAGAGCCGGCTTTCACCAGCAGACTGTCGCTGTGGCCGTGGTAGTTACCTTCAAATTTGATGATGCGCTCCCGCCCAGTATAGCCGCGTGCCAGACGAATGGCGGTCATCACCGCCTCGGTGCCGCTACAGGTCATGCGCAGCATCTCCATATTGGGCATCAGGGCACAGACAGTTTCCGCCAGTTCCAATTCGATGGCGGTAGGCGCACCAAAACTCAGGCCCTTTTGCATCTCTGCAGCCACCGCGGCGAGGATTTCCGGATGGGCGTGACCGTGGATCATCGGCCCCCAAGAACCCACATAATCGATATAGCGGCGCCCTTCGACATCCCAGAGGTAGGGGCCTTCGGCGCGGGCGATGAAGAGAGGGTCACCACCCACACCGCGAAACGCGCGTACCGGCGAATTGACCCCGCCAGGAATGCGGCGCTGGGAAGCGGCAAAGAGCTCGGCGTTACTGGTCATGGTGTCTCCTCTATCTGGCGACGAAAGGGCGCTTGCAGGCGCTGGGTGGCGGCAGCGACATCCGCTGCCCCGAAGAGGGCGGAAATTACCGCCGCGGCATCGGCGCCCGCCGCAGCGACGTCCGCGACATTATCCTGTGTGATGCCGCCAATGGCTACCAGCGGCAGCTCCAGGGGGCGCGCGGCAGTAAAGAGGGAAAGCGCCGCGTGCCGCGCCTGCGGCTTGGTCGGCGAGGGGTAGACGGCACCAAAGGCCAGATAATCGGCGCCAGCGGCCGCCAGCCGGTCGGCACGCGCCAGATCGTTGTAGCAGGACACGCCGATGAGCACATCCGGCCCGAGAATGGCACGCAGATCGGCGATGCCAGCATCTTCTTCTCCTACATGGATCGCCTTCGCGCCGATCCGGTGGGTAAGATCGGGGTCGTCATTGATCACCAGCAACGCATCATAGTGCTCACAGAGCGCCAGGAGCGCCGCGGCCTCACGCTGGCGGCGGGCGTCATCCGGGCCTTTGTCGCGGTACTGGAGCAGGCGCAGGCCGGCGCGCAGAGCCACCTCGGCCTTTTCCAGTAATGCCGGACCAAGCATCAATCCGCTGTCCGTAATACCGTAAAGGCCATGAATACGCTCGCGCTGGCGGGTCATGGGCGCACCTGCAAGCGATCGGGAAAAGACTGCCCATGCCCCAGCTGATAGGCGTGCTCGACCGCCGTATGAGTAAAGGCAAGGGCTGCCGCCACAGCGTCCGGCAACGGCTTGGCACAGGCGAGACCGGCGGCGATGGCGGTAGAGAGGGTACAACCGGTGCCATGATAGCTACCCGGCAGACGTGCTTGCGGGTAGCGCGCGTGCAACGTCCCGCGCTGATAAAGGCGATTATCGAGTTGTGCAGCACTACCGTGTCCATCGCTGATCAAGAGCCAATCGCCGGGCCAGTTGCTGGCCGCGATATCCGCACTGTCCGCCCCAGTTAGCTGCAAGGCCTCGGGGAGATTGGGGGTGGCAATGTGGGCAAGGGGCAGAAGTTCATCGCGCACAAACGCATAGAGCGCGTCGCCCGCCAGCTCTTGGCCACCGCCCGCTCGCCAGATCGGGTCGAGCACCAGCGGCAGATGGCGATGGGCTAGGAGAAACTCGCGCAGCATCTGTGCCATTGGCAACGAGCCGATCAGGCCGATCTTGATGGCAGCAATGGGAAAATCTGCAAGCAGAACGTCTATCTGTGTGCGGGTGTCGGCGGCATCGAGTACCTGCACGCGCTGCACGCCGCGCGAGTCCTGCACCGTCCAGGCGGTAAGCGCGGTGCAGACGTGCACTCCGAGTGCGGCGCCGGTCAGGAGATCCGCCTGCAGCCCCGCCCCAGAGCTAGGATCGGCACCGGCGATGCTGAGGACTATGGGACGCGATGAGGGAGTTGGGTTGGACATAAATCTCGGCAGGATATTTGCTTGCAATCGGAGGTGAAAAACAAAAAGGGAGGTTTTCACTATGCGGCAATTGCCGGAGCTGAGTATAGCAGAAAAATTGGTCCACACTGGCTTCATTTTCCTGGTCGGTTTGGGACTGTTGGTGGCCGAGGCTTACGTCTACGTCACCGTCGGCGGCAAGAACGGGCTCACGGTACAGGCGGTGACCCAGCATTACTATGGCAACCGCAGTTCTTCCACCATACAAGCGGCATTGCCGCGGATGATGGGCTTTGCCGGGATGCCGGCCAGCGAGCAGCCAAAGATGACCGAAGCGGTGAACCATTGGATTGCCAATGGCGAAAGCAAACAGGAATATGCGAGCAGTATCCAGCCGCTGATCGCTGGCAACTGTCTGAAATGTCACAGCGTTGCCATGACCAAGGTGCTGCACAATCCACCCCTGGCAAGCTATGACGACGTCAAGAAAGTTGCCCAGGTCGATACCGGCATGAGCGTCAACACCATGCTCCTCAATGGCATGATCCATCTAACCATGCTTGGGGTAATCTTCTGGATTGCCGGCTGGATCTTCAGCAAGGCACGCTTTCCGGCGGCACCCAAATATGTGCTCATCATTCTGCCCTTCATCGCCATGACCGTCGATTTCGCCGGCTGGTTCCTCACCCATCAAAACCCCGCTTTCGTCTGGTTGGTATTGATTGGTGGTGCCCTATCCTGCCCCGTCGCGCTTCTGGAAATGTTCCTGAGCCTGATCCAGCTCTGGGTACTCAAGCCACGACTTGCTGCTTGAGAAGGGAACCGGACACCACACACGCCCCCACTTGGGGGCGTTTTCTTGTGGATAACTTTGTGGATGAAATCGGTATAGGGGTTCTGTCAATGATGATTTTTTGACGACGACCCCAATGGTAATCAGTTTTTCATAAATTAACTGCTATAAACCAACGCGTTATAAGATATCCCGCAGAAGCATCTGGAAGAATGTCGCGCAAACTCTCCATCACTGGGTTGTGGAAAACTAATCAACGCGACGCGGCTTGGATGCCAGATGGCGTGGCCAAAGGCGTTCATAGACGCCACTGGGCAAGATGCGCAACAGCAAACTCAGCCAGCGCATCTGCCACGGCAGCACGAGAAAACGCCGGCCGCGATCGATGCCGCGCTGCATCTGCCGTGCCGCCCGCGCCACGGGCATAAGCCAGGGCATTGGATACGGGTTATCCGCCGTCATTGGCGTAGCGATGAGACCTGGGGCAATACAAGTGACGCCAATCTGCCGCGCACGGAGATCCAGGCGCAGGCTTTCCAGATATACGGCTACCGCGGCCTTGGAAGCGGCATAGGCTGCAGCGCCGGGCAAACCGCGAAACCCCGCCACACTGCCAATGCCCACCACCTGCGCCCGCGCTGGAAGATAGGGCAAAAATGCGTTGATGCTGTAGTGCATGCCGAGAAGGTTGGTAGTAATGACCTCAGCAAATACCGCGCAATCTTCCACCAGCTCAGCCGAACTACCGATACTGACTCCGGCATTGGCAACAAGAAGCGCGACCGGGCCGCGCCGCTTTGCAAAATCGGCGGCTATCCGCTGCAAGGCTTCGGCATCGCGCACGTCGACCGCCGCCAGTTCTACCTCCGCCCCCGCCTGGCGTAGCTCGACTGCTACTTGCTCAAGCGGAGTTTGGCGTCGACCGAGGAGCAAAAACAACTGCCCCGGTTGGGCGTAGCAGCGCGCCAGCGCCGCGCCAATACCGCTCCCCGCACCCGTAATGACGATTGCTCCGGGGGGTCGCACAGGTAGCGAAAAAAAGTTCACGAAACAATCTCCTAAGGATGACAGGGAAGGGCTTCACTGGCGAGAAAAAGGGGCTTGGCGTATACTCGTGCAGTGATGTTGAAGGGTAGCGTAGCGCGCTGCGCGCTGCGCGGAAATGTACAAGCATCCGTGACAAGGACCCCATGAGTAACGAAACAGCAAGCCAGGACGGAGCCGCGCTGTGGAGCGCCCTGAGCGTCCGCATGGAAATGTTGGTGTCCGCGCAACAGTACAACACCTGGCTGCGACCCTTGCAGGCCGAGTTACACGCCGAGGAGCTGCTGCTCCTCGCGCCCAATAGTTTCGTGCGCGATCGTGTGCAAAACCATTACCGCGAACTGCTGGAAAAAGAACTGGGCGAAATCCTTCCGGGTTTGTTCCTGCGCATCGCCCTCCACGAGGCGCCCGCTCCGGTTGGCAAAGAAAAACCCGTAGCAGTACCAGAACGCCGCCTCAACGGCCATCACCTCAACACTGGCTTTACCTTTCAGGCCTATGTCGAGGGCAAGTCGAACCAACTCGCCGTGGCTGCGGCGCGGCAGGTGGCGGAACATCCAGGAAAGTCCTATAACCCTCTCTACATCTATGGCGGGGTGGGACTTGGCAAAACCCATCTCATGCATGCCGTCGGCAACGAAATCCTGCGTAGCAAGCCACAAGCGAAGATCCTCTACATCAGCTCTGAGGGCTTCGTTATGGATATGGTGCGCGCCCTGCAACACAACAGCACCGCCGAATTCAAACAGCGTTATCGCAAGCTTGACGCACTGCTCATCGACGACATCCAGTTCTTTGCCAACAAGGACCGCACGCAGGAGGAGTTCTTTCATACCTTCAATGCCCTTTTCGACGGCGGTCGGCAGATCATCATCACCTGCGATCGCTATCCAAAGGAGGTCGAGGGCCTGGAGGAACGCCTAAAATCCCGTTTTGGCTGGGGCCTGACGGTGGCCATCGAACCTCATGATCTGGAAACGCGGATGGCTATCGTATTGTGCAAGGCGGAAGAGGCAGGGATCAATCTACCCCACGAAGTCGCCTTCTTCATTGCTGAGAAGATTCGCTCGCATGTGCGCGAACTGGAAGGCGCACTGCGCCGCGTCATTGCCCACGTCAATTTCACGCGTAAGCCCTACACGGTCGAGACTGCACGCGCGGCCCTGCGCGACCTGATCGATGTCCAGAAGCGCATGATCAGCTTGGACAATATCCAAAAGGTGGTGGCTGAGTATTTCCACATTCGCGGCTCGGAAATGCAGTCCAAACGCCGCAGCCGCAACATCGCACGACCGCGGCAAATCGCTATGGCCCTAACCAAGGAACTCACCTCGTATAGCCTGCCAGAGATTGGCGAGGCCTTTGGCGGCCGTGACCATACCACAGTCTTGCATGCCTGCCGGCAGATCGAAAAACTGCGGCAAAGCGACTCCCAGGTCGCCGAGGATTACAACAACATCCTGCGGGTACTGGGCGGATGAGCGTCAGGAATAAGCTGTGGGTAAACCCCAGAACAAGTCCGGTACTGGCTTGGGGATGGAATCGATGGGCAGAATCATCCCCGATGATACCGACTTATCCACAGGCATCCCATCCCTCCAGCCGATGCCCGATCTATAACAACGTCAAAAATTTAGGCGTATTATCCACAGGCAATTTTGCCCTTAATAATCATAATAAGAAAAAGAAAGAAAATTTATTATTCTCTTGGGAGAGAACCCGATGAAACTTCGTGTGCAGAAAGATGAGATCCTGCCCCTCCTTGCCGCCATGGCCAACATTGCCGATCGCCGACCGGTCCAGGCGATCTTGTCGCATCTGCTGCTGCGTACTACAGAAACAGGCATTCAGCTCGTTGCTACGGACTCCGAAATCCAGCTCCTGGGAGAACTGGAGCTCGCGGTAGAAGAAGCCGGGCAAAGTGCCATTCCAGCACGCAAGCTCTACGACATTTGTCGCACCCTGGCCGATGGCAGCGAGATCCTTCTGCACAAGGATGGCGAGCGCCTCACCGTACGCGCCAGTTCCGCCCGTTTTACTCTACCTACCCTGTCTGCCCAGGATTTTCCGATCATGGAGGAACGGACCGCGCGCTTATCCGGCAATTGCGACGGCGAAGACTTCCAACGAGCCTTATCCGTAGCGGCTACCGCCATGGCGCACAATGACACCCGCCATTTTCTCAATGGTGTTTTTGTCGAAATTGGCGGGCAGAAGATGCGTCTCGTCGCTACGGATGGGCATCGGCTGGCACGCATGGAGATCCCCTTTGCCCATGCTACCGAGGCCACGGCGTACCAAGGCATTCTGCCACGCAAGGCGGTATTGGAACTTTTGCGTATCGTAAGCGCGGGAGATATCGCCTGGCACTTTGACGAACAGGGTTGCCGTATGCAGCAACGGCAGCAGCAGTTTGCCAGTCGCTTGGTGGATGCCAATTATCCTGACTATCGTCGCGTCATTCCCGTTGGTCATCCGACCCAATGCGTTGTCGATCGACAGAGCTTGAAGACCGCTTTGCAACAAATCGACGTCATTGCCAGTGACAAAAATCCCGCTTGTACCCTGCAATTCCAGCGCGAAGAGATTGTGCTGCGCAGCCGCAACGAAGACCAGGAGGAAGGCGAAATCAGCGTGCCCGCTGCTCTGGACGGTAAGCCTACGGAAATTGCCTTCAATACCCGGTATCTTCTCGATGTACAAAATATCTTTGTTGACGAGCAACTGTTGATCCAGGTTCGCGATAGTGGCAGCAGTGCCCTGATCCGCAGCCAGGAAAGCGATAATCCCCTGTACATCGTCATGCCCATCCGCTTGTGATGCCCGTAGTGGAGCTACAGATCGAAAATCTGCGCAGCATTGCCCAGCTCCGCATGCGCCCGCAGCCGGGCTGGAACTGGCTGATCGGTGCCAATGGCGTGGGTAAGAGTACGGTACTCGAGGCCCTGCACCTCTTGGCCAGCGGCCAGAGCTGGCGGCGTGGGCAGCGACAACTGATTCGCGAAGGCAGCGAGCATTATCGTCTGGGCGCGCGTCTGAACGACAGTAGCGCCAGTTTTATCGGTATGCGTCGGCAGGGAGAAGAACGGGAAATCGCGCGCGATGGCGAGCGCATTCACAGCGCCTGGGAATTACTCGAGGCCCTGCCCTTGCAAGCTTGGCATGAGGGTAATGCGCATTTTGTCTCGGCAACTGCAGAAGAACGTCGTCGTATCCTCGACTGGGGGCTGTATTACGCCGATCGTCGCTATGGCAGCAGTCTGCGCGAATATCGGCACGCTCTTAAACAACGCAACGCCGCCTTACGCCAGGGATTGAACCCGCAGCCGTGGAATGCAGCAGTGATTGGCCTGGGTACACGGATCCAGGAACAGCGCACCGCCCATATCAACACCCTGCAAGGGCATTTTCAAGGCATCTGGGCGGCGAGCCCGCAAGCGGAGCAAGCCGTTGATTTCGTCCTGCATCCGGGCTGGACAGGGGATCTTGCCGAGGCCCTGGAACGGGATTTGGCCATCGATCGGCAATTTGCCTACACCCACAGCGGTGCTCACCGTGCTCGCTTGCAGTTTCGGGCGCAGGGCCGCGCAGCGGCGGAGCAGTTGTCGCGCGGGCAACTGCGTCTGCTCGGCATTGCTTTTCGTTTGGCACAGATTGCCGTACAGCGCGACGCTGGCGCTGCCCTACCGGTGATCCTTATCGACGATTTTGCCGCCGAGCTGGATACTCACGCACGCCAGTGGTGGATGCAGGAACTCCAGGCCCTGCAAACCCAGATTTTTGCTGCCAGTACCGAAATCCCGACGGAGCCCGGCGGCGCCATTTTTTACCTGCATGCAGGTCGATTGATCGAGGAAAGCAATGACGAAAAATTATGATTCTTCCAGCATTCAGGTTTTGCGTGGCCTCGAGGCGGTACGGAAACGCCCGGGCATGTACATTGGCGATACCGATGATGGCAGTGGCCTGCATCACATGGTCTTCGAGGTGGTCGATAATGCCATCGATGAATCCCTGGCGGGCTATTGTGACCAGATCGTCGTCACCATTCATGAGGATGAATCCCTGAGTGTGACCGACAATGGGCGCGGTATTCCGGTAGATATCCATGCCGAGGAGGGACGCTCGGCGGCGGAAGTGATCATGACCGTTCTGCATGCCGGCGGTAAATTTGACGATAATGCCTACAAGGTGTCGGGTGGTTTACACGGTGTCGGGGTTTCGGTGGTCAATGCGCTGTCGAGCTGGCTGCGCCTGCGTATTCAGCGCGATGGCCATGTCTGGAACCAGGAATACCGTGATGGCGAGCCGGTGGCACCGCTGAGTCAGGGAGAGGCATCGCGCAAACGTGGTACCGAGATCCGCTTCCTGCCCTCGCCGGAGATCTTTGCCCTCACCCGTTTTCATTTCGAGATCCTTGCCAAGCGCCTGCGCGAACTGGCCTTCCTCAACTCCGGGGCGCGCATTCGCCTGGTCGACGAACGCGGTGACGGGCGCGAAGAAAATTTCCATTACGAGGGCGGCATCCGCGCCTTTGTCGAACATCTCAATCGCAACCGCACGGCCATCCATCCGTCCATCATTACCCTGACCGGGGAACGTGATGGCGTGACGGTAGAGGCGGCACTGCAATGGAGCGATAGTTATAGCGAGACCGTGCTCTGCTTTACCAATAACATCCCCCAGGCCGATGGTGGCACCCATCTGGCCGGTCTGCGCGGCGCCCTCACCCGTACCCTGAACCAGTACATGGAGCGCGAGGGCTTACTCGCCAAGGCCAAGATTGCCGCCACTGGCGACGATGCGCGCGAGGGCCTGACGGCGGTGCTTTCGGTCAAGGTTCCGGACCCCAAGTTCTCGTCCCAGACCAAGGAAAAACTGGTGTCGAGCGAGGTCAAGCCAATCGTTGAGTCGTCGATGACCGAGGCCCTGACTATCTTCCTCGATGAACATCCGAAAGAGGCGCAGGCCATTGCCGCCAAGATTATCGAAGCGGCGCGGGCGCGCGAGGCGGCGCGCAAGGCGCGCGAACTGACGCGGCGCAAGGGGGCCTTGGATGTTGCCAACCTGCCGGGCAAACTCGCCGATTGTCAGGAAAAAGACCCAGCCAAGTGTGAGATCTATCTGGTCGAGGGCGATTCCGCCGGTGGCTCGGCTAAACAGGGGCGTGATCGTCGGCACCAAGCCATCCTCCCCCTCAAGGGTAAGATCCTCAATGTCGAGCGCGCACGTTTCGACCGCATGCTTTCTTCCGACGAGATCGGCACCCTGATTACCGCCCTCGGCACCGGCATTGGCAAGGAGGATTTTGACGTCGCCAAGCTGCGCTATCACCGCGTCATCATCATGACCGATGCCGACGTCGATGGCAGCCATATCCGCACCCTCTTGCTCACCTTTTTTTATCGGCAAATGGCCGAGCTGGTGGAGCGTGGTCATGTCTACATCGCCCAGCCGCCGCTCTATAAGGTCAAAAAAGGGCGTGACGAGCGCTATATCAAGGACGATAACGAGCTCGCGGCCTATTTGCGCGAGCTGGCCATGCAGGGGGCAAGCTTCCACGCCGACAAAGAGAGCAGCGTCGAGGCCGAGTCCCTTGCCGCCATGATGCGCCAGTATCAAAGCATTGATGCCTTGGTGACGCGCCTGGAACGCCGCTATCCCCAGCCTCTGCTCTGGGCGATGGCGAGCGTGCCCGCGCCAGTAGAGGCAGCCACAGATGGCGAATGGGCGGCCTACGCCGAGGCCCTGGCGGTGGAATTGGCGCAGACGGCCTTGGCCGGTGAGAACTGGCAGCTCGAGTGGTTAGGCAGCGCCGAGGATCCACGTCTTCTGCTTAACCGTCACTTCCATGGCAGCCGCGAGCAGCGCTATCTCGATAGTCAGTTCTTTGCCAGTAGCGATTTTCGTCACCTGCGCAAATACGCTGCTGAAGTGGAGGCGGGCCTCGGGCAGGGTGCGCGTATCGAGCGTGGCGAACGCGGCAGCAATGTGCGGCGCTTCCGCGAGGCCATGCAATGGCTGCTCAGCGATGCCCGGCGCGGCGTGGAGATCCAACGCTACAAGGGTCTCGGCGAGATGAACCCGGAACAGCTCTGGGAGACCACCATGAATGCCGAGAATCGGCGCCTGGTGCGGGTGGATGTGGAAGATGCCATCGCCGCCGATGAAGTCTTCTCCATGCTCATGGGCGATGCCGTGGAGCCACGTCGTCGTTTTATCGAAGAAAATGCCCGTTACGTTTCGCGACTCGACATCTAAGCGCGGAGCGGGGCAAAATGGCCGGCTTCTGCCGGCGGGGTGAGCAGGGAGTACTTGTATTGAAGCTGAGTGATTTTGCATTTTCCGAATATTTGCAGGCGGAAACGACGCAACGCCTGGATGCGGCCTTTATCGATGCGCTGCGCGCGCGCGACGCCGACTTGGCCAAGCGCTTACTCGATCATCGCGCCGGGCATGCCGCGCAAGAGGGGCAAGAGCGCAGTGCGCTATTGCTTGCCCTCGCTCCGCACCTGGAGCAGTTCCTGGCAGAATTCTTTGCCGTGGTCTTGGAAAATCAGAAATTGCAGGACAGCGTCCGCGACCAGGACGTGGTCATGGATTTCAAAAAGCAGTACGTCTTGCGCCGTGGTCGCCGTTTTCGTGGTGAATATACGGCGAGCTTTGCCGATTTGCAGATCTGGCTGGATGAGCAGATCCATGCTGCCGCCCTGCCCGCCGCTGATCGGGAATGGTCCATCGCCCGTCTCGGCATGGGTTGGTTGGCGGATGAGGCCACGCATGCCGATCCGATCCAGCGCTTGACGCAATGGTGCGCCCTGGCCCTGAGCGACCCCTCTGCCAGGCGTGCGGTCACGGGCTGGTCGAGTTTCCGCCTGCCCGAGCGCCTGGATCATGAGCAGCTGGTACCCTTGCTGCGTGCCGCGCGCGCCGATCATCCCTTGGCCTCCGACCCCAACCATTGGCGTCGCCGCGACGCTTTTCACCTGACTGATCTGCGTATGGACCTGCGCAGCGTGCAGAGCGAAGTGCATTACTGTCTCTATTGCCACGACCACGATGGTGATTTTTGCTCGCGCGGTTTCCCCGAGAAGAAGGGCGTGCCAGAACTGGGCTTCAAGGTCGATCCCTTGGGCGTCACCCTGACTGGCTGTCCTTTAGAAGAAAAGATCTCCGAGATGCAGATCCTGCGTCGCGACGGCTTCAGCATTGCCGCGCTAGCAATGATCATGGTCGACAACCCTATGGTGCCGGCTACGGGTCACCGCATTTGTAATGATTGTATGAAGGGCTGCGTGTACCAGAAGCAGGACCCGGTCAATATCCCCCAGGTTGAGACGCGCATCCTTACCGACGTGCTGGCTTTGCCCCTGGGTGTGGAAATCTACGACCTGCTGACGCGCTGGAATCCGCTACGCCAGGAGCAGTTCGTTGCGGCCAGCGACAACGGGCGTAAGGTCTTGGTTGCCGGTATGGGGCCCGCGGGCTTCACTATGGCGCATCATCTGTTGCAGGCTGGCTGTACGGTGGTGGGGGTGGATGGTCTCAAGATCGAACCTTTGCCGCAGTCTTTGCAGACGGCGCCGGTGCGTGACTGGGCAGCGCTACAGGAAGACCTCGACGAGCGTATCCTGCTCGGCTTTGGCGGGGTGGCGGAATACGGCATCACCGTGCGCTGGGATAAAAACTTTCTCAAACTCATCTACCTGGGTCTCCTGCGCCGCCCCGGTTTTCAGATCTTTGGCGGCGTACGTCTGGGCGGTACCCTGCGCTTGGAAGATGCCTGGGAATTGGGCTTTGACCATGTCTGTCTGGCCACTGGCGCTGGTCTGCCGCGCGTGCTGTCGCTGCCCGGAAGTCTCGCGCGTGGTATGCGCCAGGCCAGCGACTTCCTCATGGCCTTGCAGCTCACCGGTGCGGGAAAACAGAGTAGTCTTGCCAATCTACAGGTGCGCCTGCCCGCCGTCGTCATCGGCGGTGGCCTGACGGCAGTCGATACCGCCACCGAGGTGCAGGCCTACTATATCCGTCAGGTGGAGAAGGTCCTGGCGCGCTACGAAGCGCTCCTGCCAGAAATCGGCGAAGAAAAGCTGCGTGCCGGCCTATCGGAAGAAGATGCCGGTATCCTCGACGAATTCCTCGCCCATGGCCGGGCGGTACGCGCCGAGCGCGAGCGTGCCGCAGGTGCCAACGAGACGCCGAACTTTATTCCGTTATTGCACGCCTGGGGCGGTGTCACCTTGGCGTATCGCAAGGGTATGCGCCAGTCCCCTGCCTATACGCGTAACCACGAAGAACTGATCAAGGCCATGGAAGAGGGGCTCTTTTATCAGGAAGGCGCCGATCCCCTGCGCGCCGATCTCGACAACTACGGACATGTCGAGGCGATGGTCTTTCGCAAGCTGCGCGAAGAGGACGGACGCTGGGTGGCGACGAGCGAGGAACTGCGTTTGCCCGCGCGTGGGGTCTTCGTGGCGGCAGGGACCGTGCCCAATACCATTTATGAGCGCGAATATCCGGGCACCTTGCAGCTCGATGGCGATCACTTTCAACCGCATCTGGCGCATCGTGACCGCAGTGTGCAGGAAGTACAGGTGGCGGAGCACTGCAAATCCCCGGAGCCTGGGCCTTTCACCTCCTATCATGATGGTGTTGGGCATCGGGTGAGCTTTATCGGCGATACCCATCCGGTCTACCACGGTAGCGTGGTCAAGGCCATTGCCTCGGCGAAGCGCAGTTATCCTGACGTCTTAGCGGCGATGGAGATTCTGCCGCCGGCGCCACGGAGTGATCTGCCCGCTTTTCAGGAACTCCTGGCGGCGCGGCTCAGTGCCCGTATTCGCCGCATCGACCGCAGTAACCCTGCGGTTTGTGAACTCTGGGTCGAGGCCCCGGCGGCGGCGCAAAACTTCCAACCCGGTCAGTTCTTCCGCCTGCAAAGCTTTGAGACCGGTAGCCCGGTAGTCGAGGATACGCGCCTGCAGATTCCGGTATTGACGGTGAGCGGGGCAGGGGTGGAAGGCGACCTGATCCGCCTGATGGTCTTGCAGTGGGGTACCGCGCCGCGCATTGCCGGGCGCTTGCAGGAAGGTGATCCCGTCCTGCTCATGGGGCCGACGGGGGCGCCTACGGATATCTCGCAGGGCAAGACCATTGCCGTGGTGGCCGGGCGCTGGGGCGCAGCGGTGATGCTCGACATCGGCCCGGCCCTGCGTGCTGCCGGCAATCGCGTGCTGTATGTGGCTGCCTTCGCGCAAGCAAGCGAACTGGATCATCAGGACGAACTCGAGGCGGCGGCCGATCAGATCCTTTGGTGTACTGCCCGCGGCCCGAAAATCCAGGCGCGGCGCCCGCAAGACCTGAGTGTCGAGGCCGCTGACATGGTGCAGTTGCTGCGCGATTATGCCGCGGGGCAGCTCCCTGGGCAGGGCAGTGATGGTATTCCCTTGCAGCAGGTCGACCGTCTCATGGTTATGGGTTCCACGGGTTTGCTCAAGGGCTTCCAGGGCGCATTGCGCGGCGATCTTGCCGAATGTTTCCCGGCGCATCTCGAGGCCGTTGCCACCGTCGGTAGCCCCATGCAGTGCATGCTCAAGGGCGTTTGCGCCCAGTGCCTGCAATGGCAAGTCGATCCAGAAACCGGCAAGCGCACCCAGGCGGTCTTCACCTGCGCCGGCCAGGATCAACCCCTGGCCTGGGTCGACCTCGACAACCTCACTGCGCGGCAGGGGCAGAATCGCCTATTGGAGCGGCTTTCCAGTCACTGGCTGGATCACGTCCTGCAGCGCGCCTGAAAATCGATTTCCGCAACACGCAAGGTTCACTCCCGCGCAAACGAGGTGCTGATCTCCTCTAGCGATAGGCCGCGGGTTTCGGGTACGCGGCGCCAGGTGTAGTAACCGGCAATGAGGCAGGCGAGGGCATAGAGAAAAAATGTTTGCCCCTCGCCAAGCCAGCCTATCAAGTTGAGAAATACGCCAGTGACGAGCATGTTGCTGAGCCAGTTGGCGATGGTTGCGAGGCCCATGGCGCGTCCGCGCAGACCGGTCGGGAAAATCTCACTGATCAGTAGCCAAAATACCGGCCCGATGCCGATGGCAAAGAAGGCGACATAGGCGGCTACCGCCACGGCAAGCAGATAGAGAAAGGCCCCCTGTGCGTGCAGAACCATACAGCTGGCAAGGATCAGCAAGCTGACAAGCATGCCGGCGAAGCTGGTCAAGAGCAGCGGCCGCCGCCCGATCCGGTCGAGCCAGCGCAGGGCCAACAGGGTAGCGAGGAAGTTGATGCTGCCAATGCCCACCGTGGCAATGATTTCCCCGTCCGTTGAAGCGAAGCCTGCGGCATGAAAGATGATGGGGGCAAAATAGAGAACGACATTGATGCCGGTGATTTGCTGAAAGATCGCGAGCAGCAGGGCGATCTGCAAGGGTCGCCGTTGGCCCAATAGTGCCCGCCAAGGCAGAGCGCGTTGCCCCGCGGTGTTTGCCAATGCCTGCCACTCCGCGTCACCGCCATCGCTGCGTAGGGACTGCAACGCTTGGCGTGCATCTGCTGCCCGTCCGCCTTGCAATAGCCAGCGCGGGCTTTCTGGCAGGAGCAGGACGCCAAGGAGCAGGATCACGGCGGGTACGGCCCCCAGCCCCAGCATCCAGCGCCAACCGCCAGCCAGCTCCGCAAACCCAAGATTGACGAGATAGGCGAGGAGGATGCCAACGGTAATGAGCAGTTGGTTGATGGTGACGATGGCACCGCGCCGCTGGGCTTCGGTAATTTCAGAGAGATACAGCGGCGTGACCGTTGAGCTGAGGCCAATCCCCAGCCCTAAGCAGGCGCGCCCAAGGAAGAGCAGCGGAGTGGCGTTGGCGAGTGCGGCCAGCAAGGAGCCGAGGGCAAAGAGGAACGCGGCCAGCCCAATTACCCGTCGCCGCCCAAAACGGTCGGCGAGTACGCCGGCGAGGGCGGCACCCAGGGCAGCAGCAGCCAGCGCGATGGCAACGAAAAAGCCAGCGGAGCTGGCATCGAGGGCAAAGGTGCGGCGCAGAAAGAGCAAGGCGCCAGCAACAATCGCCGTGCCGTAACCAAAAAGCAGGCCACCCAGCCCCGCAATCCCGGCGATCAGGGTAAAGGAGGTACCCGTATGTCGCATCTCAAGCCCCGGTCGCGGAAACTTTTACGCCAAGCGCGTGCCATTATCGGGATCGAAAAAGACGGCCCGCTCCATGTGGAAGGAGAGCGTAGTGTGCATTCCCTCTTGCAATTGCGTGCTGGGATGCACGCGTGCCACCAGAGAATGGCCATCCAAACGGGTGAAGACCAAGGTATCGGGACCGGTGGGCTCGAGGAGCTCTGCGCTCAGCTCAATGCTGTGCAAGGCCTCTCCCTCGCGGGCACTGCCTGGGTCGGTGATCTGTTCGGGCCGAATCCCCAAGGTGATGCGGCGCCCCAACTGGCTGCGCAGAGCGCCTTGCAGCTTGCCCGGCAGGGGGAGGAGGTTACCATCCCCCTCTGGTCCGGCGACGCGGAGACACAGGCCTTGCGTCTCCTCGCGCGCGATGACCGGCAGAAAATTCATGGAGGGCGAGCCCATGAAGCCAGCAACAAAACGGTTGGCCGGGTCGTTGTAGATGCTCTCCGGGCTACCGAGCTGTTGAATCACCCCCTCATTCATCACCGCGATGAGATCGCCCATGGTCATCGCCTCGATTTGATCGTGGGTGACATAGACCATGCTGGTCTGTAACTGCTGGTGTAGACGTTTGATCTCGCTGCGCATCTCCACCCGGAGCTTGGCATCGAGATTGGACAGCGGCTCGTCAAAGAGAAAGAGCGTGGGACGGCGGGCGATGGCGCGGCCGATGGCGACGCGCTGTTGCTGCCCCCCGGAGAGTTGTCGTGGCCGACGATCAAGGAGGTGCTCGATTTGCAGCAAGCGTGCGACGTCGAGCAGGATCTGTTCGCGTTCTGCCTTGGCTACCCGGCGATTCTCCAAGGCAAAGAGGATATTGTTGCGCACGCTCATCGAGGGATAGAGGGCATAGGACTGAAAGACCATGGCGATGTCGCGATCCTTGGGGCTGAGTCCGTTCAGGCGCCGCTCGTTGAGCAGGATGTCACCTCCACTTTCGTGCTCCAGCCCGGCAATGATGTTGAGTAAGGTCGTCTTGCCGCAACCGGAAGGGCCGATGAGTACCAGAAACTGATTTTCTCCCGTCTCGATATTGATGCCATGGAGGACTTCATCCTTGCCATAACTCTTGTGAATATCACGTAATATGAGCTTGCCCATGTCTTATCCTTTTACCGCGCCGCCGGTCAGACCGCGCACGAAGTATTTTCCGGCCAATAAATAGACCACCAGAGTGGGTATGGCAGCAATCAGCGCCGCAGCCATATCGACATTCCACATATGCACACTGGTGACGGTATCTACTAGATCGTTGATGGCAACCGTAACCGGCTGCTGGTCGCTGTTGGTAAAAACGACGCCAAAGAGGAAATTATTCCAGATCATGGTGAATTGCCAGATGGCCGTCACCATAATGATGGGCGTGCTCAAAGGCAACATAACGCGCCAAAAGATGCGAAAGAAGCCTGCACCATCAACGCGTGCCGCGCGCACCAGGTCGTGCGGAATACTGACGTAGTAATTGCGGAAAAAGAGGGTAGTGAAGGCGAGGCCATAAATAATATGGACCATTACCAAACCGGGTATCAAGGTGCCGGCAATGTGCAATTGTCCCTGCACCCAGGCCATCGGCAGAAGTATGATTTGAAAAGGAAATACTGTTCCCAACAAGAGAAGATAAAAAATGATGTTGGCGCCACGAAAGCGCCAATGGGTAAGGACATAGCCATTGATGGCGCCAATGGCGGTGGAGATGATGACCGCCGGAATCACCAATTCAAAAGAGTTGAAAAAGAACGGGTGAATGCCTTGATCGCTGGCACCGATGGTAGCTCCACTCCAGGCGTGATGCCAGGCATAGAGATCGAGATGATGCGGTAGGGCAAGGATGCCATCGTTATAGATTTCCGGCATGGTTTTGAAGGAGGTTACCAACATGATGTACAGCGGCAAGAGAAAAAACAGGGCGGCTGTACCCAGGATGAGGTAAATCGACAAGCGGCGCATCAGGCTTTCCTCCGTGCATCGAGAATCACAAAAGGCACCACCACAATCATCATGATGGCCAACATGATCAGCGCACTCGCAGCCCCCACTCCCATCTCTCCGCGTTCGAAAGAAAAGACGTACATAAAGATCGTTGGCACATTGGTGCTGTAGCCGGGGCCGCCGCCAGTAAGGGCAATGATCAAGCCGAAGGCCTTGATGGCCAGGCCAGCGCTGAGAATGAACGCGACGAAAAAGGTGGGCGCCAGATTGGGAAGGATCACCCGTCGGTAGATACGCATGGTCCCGGCACCGTCGATGCGTGCGGCCTTAACGATGTCGGGACTGATGCCCCGCAAGCCGGCGAGAAATATCGCCATCATGAAGCCAGAAGTTTGCCAGACGGCGGCAATGACCACGGTGTAGATGGCGAGGTCAGGATCATCAATCCAGGCAAAATGAAAATGGCTGAATCCCAGGGAACGAATAATCGCCTGGACGCCAAAATTGGGATCGAGCAGCCAGCGCCAAGCGACCCCGGTTACGACGGCAGAGATCGCCATGGGATAGAGAAACACTACCTGAAACAGGCGCTCGCCACGGATTCGTTGGTCGAGAAAAATGGCGAGAATCAGGCCGATGGCCATAGAAATCAACACATAAAGCCCGCCGAAGATACCCAGGTTGCTGAGTGAGCGCCACCAACGGCTGCTGCCAAAGAGGTCCTGATAATTGGCAAGGCCAACAAAATGGTTGCTGGGCAAAATCGTCGAGCGGGTCAACGATAGCCAGATCGTCCAGAGGATAAAGGCGTAAATGAAAAAGACTGCTGCCAATACGGTTGGCGATAGCATCAGACCCGCCAGTATCTGGTCCTTACCGCCCATGCGCTGCATCACCGTGCGTGCCATACATTACCCCCCGTGATGAGAAAGGCATCCCGCCGCGACCGGTCGGGATGCCTTCGCTTTGCCATGTATGTTAGTCCTGGCTCTTGGCCACTTCTACCCGCTTTGCCATGGTCTCGGCGGCCGCCTGCGGGGTCTCATTGGAGGTATAGAAATGATCCAAGGAGTCGATGAAGGCACCGGTTGGCGGTCCATAAGTAGACATGTTCTGCGAGAAGCTCGGTACTAGGTTGTGCTCCTTGCTCGCCGTCAGAAACTGCGCGCGTGACTTCAATTGACAAGGGTTATAGCCCTTCAGCGACACGTTCATCAAATCGGGAATCGAGCCCTTATATTTGTTGAACAGCAACTGGAACTTGGGGCTGGTCATGGTTTCCGCGAGTTTGATCGTCGCCGCGCGTCCGGCTTCGCTGTGCTGGCGGAAGAAAATGAAGCTATCGACATTGTAGATGAAGTCGCTAGCGGTACCCGGAAACGCGACGCAGCCGACCTTGGGGCCACCGGGGGTTACCCCAAGGAACTCGAACTGGCCATTGGCCCAATCGCCCATGATCTGGAAGGCCGCTTGGCCGTGGGCAACGAGGCCGGTGTCGTAGTTCCAGGTACGTCCCGCCAATGCTTTGGGAGTGTAGGCCTCGATTTGGCGCAGGCGTTCCAGGGCCTTGACCATAGTGGGACTGTCGATGGCCTTGGCATCGAGTTTGACGAAGACGTCGCGGTACCACGCCGGTCCGCCGGTTTCCAGAGCGATGGGATCAAATTCCGTGGCAATCATCCAACCATTTCCACCTCCAGCCATCGGCGTGATGCCTTTGGCCTGTACCTTGGCGAGGTCAGCAATGAGCTCGTTCCAGTCCTGGGGTGGCGCCTTGATCCCGGCCTTGGCGAGTACAGCACGGTTGTACCAGAGCCAATTCAGGCGATGTAGATCCATCGGTGCTGCCACATAGTTTCCCTTGTATTTCATGTAGTTGTCGATTTCTGTCGGGATGTTTTTATCCCATTCTCCGGCCTTGGCGGCGGCATCTACATTGGCGAGCAGGCCGGTATGCCCCCATTGCTGGATCTCTACGCCCTTGATCTGCGCGGCTCCGGGCGTCTCTCCTTCCATCAGGCGGGTCTTGAGGATGGTGCGTGCCTGCGCCCCACCACCACCGGCGATGGCATCGTTTTTGATGGTCACCCCCTGCGTCTTCATCATCTGCACCAGCACATTCATTGCTTTGGCCTCGGAGCCAGCGGTCCACCAGTTGATGACACTCAGGGAAGTCTGGTCGGCCATGGCCGGCTCTGCTGCTAGGGCAGCAATACTCAGGATGGCCAGGGCGAGTGCCCTCTTTGCGGGTTGTTTCATGATCGTGTTCTCCTCTGTTCGTTTCAGAAGTGGTATTTCAGATAGAAACGGTTGCTGAAATACGGGTTTTTGTACTGCGGATAGTTCGCCTCATTTTGCGCCACGGAGATGTCGGTGTAGTCAGCCACCGTCAAGCCGCGCAGCAAGCTCGCCAGGTTGTAGGAGAAGCCCACATCCATGGACCAGAGCTTTTGATCGGGAACCGCCTCGCCGCTGGGGAACCCATACGCACCGCTGTAGCTATAGGCGCTGCCACCATAGCCATAGCGCGCCACATAGCGGATGAAGCTGGCGTTGAGCATCAGTTTACGCTGCATAAAGCCAAAATTGCTGGCAATGCCATAGGCGTATCCGGGTCCGAAATCGGAGATGCCGGTTTGCATGGTGGTGGTGTATTCCGTCCCGCTCAAGTCATTGTAGGGATGGATCAGGCCGCCATGGCGGAAGGAATTGTAGTTGATGGGGCTGTAGTCTCCGACCAGGGCAACGGTATCGTGCTCCTGACCAAACTGCACGCCAAGTCGGCCGCCATAGATATGGGCGTCGACGGAACTGGCATTGAGGGCCTGGAGAAAATTGGTACCCGCGCCGGAATTGCCCTCGGCAATCATTTGGAAGCCAGCCAACAGTGCCAGGTTCTGTTCGATGGGGGCCGAGAAATTCGCCTGTCCATAGAACATATTGGCAAAGCCATAGAAGTTGTAGTCCCAGAGTTGGACGGCGATATGATTGCCAAGGAACGGAGACTGATAACGTAGGCCGACGGTATAGAAGCCATTGGTATGGGCGTCGGTGTAGCGGTTGCCGGTGGTAAAGGTGGAGCTGTAGCGGCTGGCGTAACTAAATTCCCGGGCAAACATCACGCTGACCGTGGCCGGCGAGCCACTCAGGGTTAGCGGCCCGTTGCCCGCCCAATCCGCATTTTGCGGATGACCAAGCACGTCCCATACGGCGGCGACGCCGGTAAATGCGCGCGGATTGAAGGTGTAATAGTCCATGTTGGCATAGGGGGTGTTGATGAACTCGCGGCCACCACGGACGACTACCGGACCATAATGGTATTGCAAGTACCCTAGGCGCAGGATGGCGATGCCGTGGCTGGGGTAGGGGCCGGTGAGCTCAGGGTCTTCATGCTGATAAAAGCCGGTCCAGGTGGCAAAATCGCCGCCAACACCCAAGCTCAAGCCAACATAGGAGGGACTGTGCAAATACACGTGTCCACCCAGGGCCAGGGAGTGTGTGTCTTGCGTTGTATGTCCATGGTTGAGGTAACTGAAATTGATCAGACCCAGCATGGCCGAGAGCTTGGTGCCGCCAAGATCGTTATCCAAAACCTTATTGCTGGGAATCAGCGAGTGGCTACTGGCGTAGGCCGGCAGGGCAAAGCCACCCAGTAGCAAGGTGGCGGCCAGCGTCGCGCTGGCGAGGGCGGCGCGGTGCCGCAGTTTTGGTGTTGTAGTCATTGATTTTCTTGTTTTCATCTTGTACTCCTCCGTTTTGCGCGAGGGGTTCTCCCCTCCTGTGCAGCAATCAGTTGCTGCTCCTTTTTCTCAGGTGGCCCATCATGACCGCCAGAAGAATGACGATTCCCTCCACCAGTTCGGTGTAGAAGGGAGAAATATTGAGAAGCACCAGCCCGTCGAGGATGGTGCTCAAAATCAAGGCGCCGAGTACGGCCCCCCAGACCGAACCGCGGCCACCAAAGAGAGAAACGCCGCCGATGACCACTGCAGCAATGGCTGGTAACTCTTGTCCCCGTCCAGCATTGGGATCGGCGGTGGCGAGTTGCGCCGCCAAAATTACCCCGGCAACGCCCGCCGATAGACCCGAGAAGGCATAAGCGAAGCTCCGCAGGCGCCGCACGCGAATGCCTGCGCGATAGGCTGCGGTGCGATTGCCGCCGATGGCGTAGAGGTGCATTCCAGAGGCGCTTAGGCCCAGCCACAGTGCGACCAAGACCACGATGAATGCAGCAATCCAGACTTGTGTGGGAACGCCGAGTAGGTGGCTTTCGGCTAGCGCATTGAAGCCACTGGCATTGATGTTCATGGGCTCGCCATTGGTGATGATCAGGGTAAGGCTAGAAAAGATCGACAACCCGGCAAGGGTGGTAATGAAGTCTGTCACCCCTAAATAGTTGACGACGATTCCTTGCATGGTGCCGGCCAGTGTTGCCGCGAGGAGGGCGAGCAGTGTAGCGATTGGCCAGGGGATCCCCTGCAGCATCATGGTGGCGGCAATGGCACCGGTAAATCCGGCGATGGCGCCAACCGCCAGGTCGATTCCGGCGACCAACATCACGACTAATTCACAGAGGGCGAGGAGGACCAGGGGGGCGGCGTAGATCAAGATACTGAAGGCATTGGCCGTAGACACAAAATGCGGGGCTACGAAGGCGAGAAATACGATCAGCAGCAGGAAGGCGATCAGCACGCCCTGATCGACGACGGCTTGCAGTACGGGATGATGGCGCAATTCACTAGGCACGGGCTTCCCTCCCGACGAGCATGGCACGTACGACACGTTCCTCATTCAAATCCTCGGTTTTCCCCTCCAGCGCCTTCTCGCCACGGGTAAGGACAACAATTCGACTTGCCACCCGCCAGACGTCGGGCATAGTGTGGGTGACCAGGATCACGGCCACACCGGATTTCGCAAGATTCTGAATGAGTTGGAGAATTGCTTCATGCTCACCAACCCCGATGGCGGCTGTGGGTTCATCCATAATGACCAGACGCGCTTGCCAGTACGCGGCGCGGGCGATGGCGACCGCCTGCCGTTGTCCGCCAGATAACTCGCCGACCGCCTGTCGTAGCGGCAGCTCAATGGCCAAGTGTTGCAACGCAGTTGCCGCCTCACGCCGCATTTCGCGCCGCGCGAGAATCGGCAGAAAGCCCAGCACACGCGACTTGCGCTCACGTCCCAGAAAAATATTGGTTGCTACATCGAGATTTTCGGCAACGGCCAAGTCTTGATAGATCGTCTCGATCCCCAGGTCATGTGCATGTCGGGGATCGAAGAGCGACACCTTTTCGCCCGCCACGAACATCTCCCCACTACTGGGGGCGTGCGCCCCGGCAATGACCTTCACCAAGGTCGACTTACCGGCACCGTTGTCGCCCAATAGGGCCAAGACCTCGCCCGGATGGATCTGCAAGTCGATGCCGCGTAGTGCATACACGGCACCAAAGCGCTTACCGATGCTGCGCAATTCCAGGAGTGCGGGGTCTGACATGGCCGCTGTGCTCACGGGCGCTGGCCGGGGGCGTAGTCCATGTGCAAAGGAACGGGCACGAACACGGTACCGGTACTTAGGTAGTTGTATCCTGCCTCGACGCCCAGTGCGCCCATCACCGCCGGCTGTTGCGCAACACTCAGGGCAATCTTGCCCTCTTTGACCAGTTGGGTTTCGCCCGCGCTACCGCTACCAATCATGGCGATGCTCAGACCTTTCAGATGGCCCGCTGCTTCTGCTGCGCGCATGGCACCGATGGCCATCTCCCCATTTTCGGCGTAGACCGCGTTGAGATTTGGGTGCGCGATCAGGACTTCGCGCATGACCGTCAGTCCGCCGAGCCGGCTGAAATGGCCGGACTGTCTGGCGACGACGTGGATATTGGGGTAGTGCTGCAGGACGGAGTCACAGCCGGCCGTCCGCTCATTGGTGGCAGAGGCCCCGGAAATTCCCAGCAACATAAACAGGTTTCCCTTGCCATGCAGGCGGTTGGCGAGGAATTGGCAGGCCTTGGCACCGGCTTCGGTATTTTTTGAGGCAAAATAGGCGATGGCATGGCCCGCATCCGCCTTGCGGTCAATAAATACTACGGGGATGTGCGCCGCATTGGCCTTTTCTACCGCGGGAACCCTAAATCCGCGATTGCTGCTAAGAGATAGATAGATAAGGCCCCGATCTGCAAGCCTTTCTGGTAGAATAAGCTTATCGAGAGCTTCACCCAGAAGGTGA